>SLRE01000292.1 GCA_007131125.1 Bacteroidales bacterium
AAATGAACAAAAAAGATGCAGCCCCTACCAAATAATTTTTTATTTTTGTGGGCCATTTTAGTTTGTAGCGCAGGAATCTGACAATACCGGTTAATGGTACACACACTTTTTTTAGTGTTTTAATGCAGACATCCTTCTTTAACTTTAATTAGTAATAATATTTAATTTTTTTCTGATGGAAAACAAGGAACAAACGAATCCCAAAACTGGTCATTCAAACCAGGAAAGGGAGGAGAACCTGACTTCGGTAGAGAACACCGAAAAAAACGAAAAACAACCTTCTGAAGAATCCCAATCCCCGGAAACCCAATCCGGAAAAAAAGAAACCGAACCCACGGACTCTGAAAAAACTGAAAAATCTTCGGGACCCGAACCCACCGAGCCGGAAGAATCTCCTGTGAAAGCAAAAGAGAAGCCGGTTTCAGAACCTGCCAAATCAGGCCCGGAATCAGAAAAAACCGGGCAAAAAGAAGAAACGGATGAGTATGCTGCTTCCGTAACTTCGCAGGAGCCTGAATCAGAGGAAAAGGAAAAAACTTCAGAAAAAACTACCTCAGAAAAAAAACCAGAGCCGGAAGAAAAGGAAGCACCTTCACAGGAAAAGACCCAGACCGAAGCCCCTGTCGACGAAAACAAACAGCAGGAGGAAGAGCAGAAGGAAAAGGAGAAATCTCCTGATGTTGAAACAGAGCCTAAGGACAAACCGGTTTCCGATACCCCGGATGCGGTAGCCGAAACTTCTGAAAAAGCTGCTGATGTAGCCGATAAAGCAACAGATTCAAAAGAGGTGACTGTATCTGAAACGGAAGAACCGGCAAAACCTGCCGAGGCCACTGCCTCTCCGCCCCCTTCGGATACTGAAAAAGAAAAGCCTGCCACAGAGGCTTCCGGTAAAGAAACCGCCAGGGAAGAAAAGCCTGACGAAACTGGAAAAGCTCTGGAAACACAAAAAGAAGATAAAAAAGAGGAAGAAAAAGAAGAGAAAAAAGAAGAGGAAAAGGAAGACGCTGAAGATCTGGGCGAACGTTACAGCCAAATGAGTCGTGAGGAGTTGGTAGAAACTCTTGAAAACCTGGTTAAGGATGAGGATGTCAACACCATCCGCAAACACATTGGTTTTATCAAAGCTGCTTTCCGCAAGTTGTTAAAGGAAGAAAGCCTGAGCGATTATGAAAAATCCATGGGACAGGAAACCGAGCAGGAAGAAACTGCAGAAAAGCTTGTTGATCCTCTGACAGAACGCTTTGATGCAGCCTTTGGCGTTTACAAGGAAAAGAAAACCCTGTTCGACCAGGAACTGGAGCAGCGCAAGCAGGAAAATCTCAAAATCAAGGAAGACATCCTGGATGAACTGCGCAACCTGATTGATTCCGAGGAAGAATTAAAAAAGACTTACGATCACTTTAACGACCTTCAGGAAAGGTGGCGACAGGTAGGCCCCATTCCACAGGGCTCAAAAAGCACCCTCTGGAATAATTACCACTTTTTGGTGGAAAAATTCTTTGACAAGGTTAAAATCAACAAGGAGCTTAAAGACCTTGATCTGAAAAAGAATATGGAAACCAAAACAGAACTTTGTGAGAAAGCAGAGGAATTGCTTTTGGAGTCTTCCATAACCAAATCATTCCAGCGCCTGCAAAAACTTCACGAAGCCTGGAAAGAAACCGGACCTGTGCCCAAAGACAAAAAAGACGAACTCTGGGACCGTTTCAAAGCAGCCACTGATAAGCTTAACAGCCGCAGACAGGAGTATTACGATACCCTGCGCGAAGAACAAAACAAGAATTACGCGGCCAAAATACTGCTGTGCGAAAAAGCAGAAGAAATCGCTTCCCGCCAGCCTGAATCACCCCGTCAATGGCAGAAAAACACCGAAGAAATCAATGAATTGTTTAAGGTGTGGAAAACCATAGGTTTTGCGCCCAAAAAGGTAAATAACGAAATCTGGAACCGTTTCAGGTCTGCACTTGACAGCTTCTTTAAAAGCAAAAAGGAGTTCTTTAAAAAGTTTAAAGAGGTTCAAACGGAAAACTATAACCAAAAGCTGAATCTTTGCATGCAGGCCGAAGCCATTAAAGACAGTGAAGACTGGAGGCGAACCACCGAAGAACTTATTGAACTGCAAAAGCAATGGAAAAAGATCGGGCCGGTGCCTGCCAAATTTTCCGACAAGATATGGAAACGCTTCCGCTCGGCATGCGATGATTTTTTCAACCGAAAAAGCGAGCACTTCTCAAACATTGGCGAGAAACAGGATGAAAACCTGGAAAAGAAAAAAGCCCTGATTGAAAAGATCAAAACCCACAAGTATTCAGACGATAACAATGAAAACCTTAAAATATTAAAGGAGTTTCAGCGTGAATGGATGAATATCGGACACGTGCCCATCAAGCAGAAAGACAAAATACAGAATGAATTCCGTAAGGCCGTGGATGAGCAGTTTGAAGTTCTCAAAATCAGCAAAAAAGCCAAAAGCACCCTTTCATTCCGGACCAAAATCGAAAACATCAAAAACTCTCCCCAGGCTGATAATATCATTTACAAGGAACGCAATTTTATTAACAATAAAATCAATGCCCTTCAGAATGATATCAACCTCTGGGAAAACAACATCGGCTTTTTTGCCTCTTCAAAAAAAGCAGATGTTTTAAAGGCGGAGTTTGAGGAAAAAATTGAAAAGGCACGACAGGAGATAGCCATCCTGCAGGAAAAGCTTAAAATTCTGCGAAACTCAGAATAATTTTTAAAAAGCCGGTTTTCCGGCTTTTTTTTGATTATAAAAAACCCCCGATTTTTCAGAGGAGCAGAAGGTACAGGCAATATATTAAAACAGCTGGTTTTCTGATAATATCCTAAACTGGGGTTACCAGCAGCTTAGCTCAACTGCAGCCCCAGCCTTAGCCATGATAATTTAAATTCAGGTGGATCGTGAATCCAAAGCAATAGCCAATTTTAAAGTTTAATCGGAAACCAATGAATTTTTTAGTATTTTGGTAAAAAAAACAAACATTTTGTAAACTTCTCAAATATGAAAAAACATCTTGTTTCCCTGATTTTGGTATTTTTTATTCTTGGCGGAGTAGCCCAGGCACAGATCATAACAAGGCCGCAGATAGGCTTTGGAATAAAAGCCGGATTGAACTTTGCATCCCTGTCTTCTGACAAATTTACCATGGCCGAGGACCAGGGCATTACAGCCCTGGCCGATACTTATACGGGATTTCACATCGGGTTGGTGAGTGAGATTATTTTGCCGGGCTTTTATCTGCAACCTGAATTTTTATTTACCCGCAGCGGAAGAGATTACAGGGTCGACCCTCCAACAGATGTCGTAGATGCGGAATCGGATTTTCTTACCCATCGCTTTAATCATTTCGTTATACCGGTGATTGTAGGCACCAAAATCGGACCCCTGAAAGTAGGGGTGGGGCCTTCTTTTTCCTTTCTGTTAAATCAGTCCATCGATGCAACTGATGAAAGTGATTTTTCACCTGAAGTGGAAAATTATTCAATGGGTTATCAGCTTGGGGTCGGGCTGTCTATTGGAAATCTTCTTTTCGATGCCCGCTATGAGGGAAGTCTGAGCAGACTCGGTGATAGTTTTACTATTAACGAAAACGAGTTTTCCCTGAATACCCGCCCACAGCAGTATATTCTTAGCGTCGGGATACTTTTTTGAAGACCTGAAGCAGTTAGCGGAAAATGATTGCTTTTACAGGGGAAATGCGGGTTACAATATAGGACGGTATCAGCAGCATGGCCATGCAGATAGCGAAAGTACCCCCATTGAGCAATACTACATGAATCCATTCAACGTTAATGGGTACTTCCGACACGTAATATGACTCCTGATCGAGTTTTATCAGACCATACCGGTTTTGTATCCAGGCAAAGGCCAATCCAACCAGGTTGCCCCAGATCAGACCTTTGGCAATTAAAAATGCTGCATTGTAAAGAAATACCCTCCTGACAAAGTCATTGTTGCCACCTACGGCTTTTAATATGCCAATAAGGTTGGTTTTTTCGAGCACGCCAATCAGCAGGGTGGTAATCATGTTGATACCTGCCACCAGGACCATCAGAAAAAGGATAACATACACATTCATATCCAGCAGGGCCAGCCAGTCAAATATCTGTGGATATATTTCCCTGATGCTTCTTGCATCAAGATGATAGGGGATAATATCAAAAACGGCCTCGGTTGTTTGTGGAATATCCCGGTAATCATTTACCAGGACTTCAAACCCGCCTATCTCATCCTCGCTCCAGTTGTTAAGGCGTTGAATGTGCCGGATATCTCCAAGCACAAAAAGCTCGTCAAGCTCTTCAAGACCCGTTTCGTAAATTCCGGCAACGGTCAAACGCCTGATACGGGGAGGTTCCTGGATGAAATACACAAAAATATCGTCTCCGGCAGAAATGCCAAGCCGCCTTGAAATGAGAGCCGAAATAATAACCCCGTCAGACCTTTCGGCTTCGGTAAGATCCAACACCGAACCTTCCACCAATCGGTCCCTGAAAAACGTCCAGTCAAAATCCGGACCTATCCCTTTGAGGATAACACCATGGATGTCTTCATCGGTTTTAATGATGCCTGCTTTGGTTGCAAATTTCTGCACATGGCGCACTTCCTCGATCTGAAGCAGGGTTTCCAGAAAATCCTGTTCTTTGGATATTGGCCTGGCTTCATAAGAAATATTAAAATCGTAATTGGTGATCTGGATATGGGACCCGAAACCGATTACCTTTTCCCTGATTTCATTCTGAAAACCCGTTACAACCGCCACTGAAATAATCATTACGGCAAGGCCAAGGGCAATGCTTAGCATGGATATTTTTCGAATCAACCCGGTAAAGCTTTTTCCTTCACGGGTTTTATTCAATCGCCTTGCAATAAATAATGGGGTATTCAATGGTTTTATTTTTTGCAAAAGTATCATTTTTCCCGGACACCCATGCTGCTTGTGTTCAGGTTTTGCTATTCCTGTCTATAAATTGGGAGTTCAATGTTATTTTAAGAAATATTAAGACCGGATCAGAAAAATTTAATTGTTTATTATGCCAATAATGCGTATATTTTGAGCTATAAAGCTCTTAAGTCAAACGATTAATAAAAGAGATTGTTATGAACCAAGTAGTATTGAAAAAATTACTGGAAGTGAAAGATTATCCATGTGTTTCTATTTTATTGCCGACCTACCGTACGGCTCCGGATAATCAGAAAAATGGCATCAGAATAAGGAACCTGGTTCGGGAAGCAGAAGAGAGACTGCTGAACGAATTTCAAAAAAGGGAAATAAACCCTTTGATTGAAAAAATGCAGGCATTGGCCAATAATGTGGATATCAGCAGGACCCATGACGGTCTGGGTTTATTCATCAATAAAGATTTTGCTGAAAAAGTGGATCTCCCTTTCAGGGTTAGAGAAAGAGTGATTATTGACCAAACTTTTGCCACCAGAGATATCATCAAAGCCGTTAACCGCGGTACCCGTTATTACCTGCTGGCCATAACCGCCCATAATGCCAGGCTGATGAGCTGCTTCAGAGAACAAGCAGAGGAAGTTACAGATGGTTTTCCCATTGAAAATGATATGGAGTTTGCACAATTTAATCTCTCTGATTTGTCGAGAGAAAAAAAGAAAAAACTCAAAGAATTCTTTAATAATGTTGATAAAAGGGTTTTGGAGACCATAAAGAAAGATCCTGAAAAGCTGGTGCTTGCCGGGGTAGAGAAAAACCTTTCGTTGTACCGCGAAGTAGCAGACAACAAAGAGATTATCCTTACACATCTGACCGGAAACTTTGACAACACCTCAGCCCATGACCTTGGCAGGAAGGCATGGCCCCTTGTAAGGGAAAAAATGCAGGAAATCCGTAGCGAAGCATTGAAAGAGCTTCATAAAGCCGTTGGCAACGGAAAATATGCCTCCGGGTTACCCCAGGTCTGGAACCTCACCTCGCAGGGCCGCACCAGTTTGCTGCTTGTTGAAGAAGATTATCAGCAACCCGCAAAACTGGAAAACGAAAATACGATCACCCTGCTGGAAAAGTCCCAGGGAAACGGCACAATGGAAGATGCAGTGGATGAGGTTGCCGAATTGGCTCTCAGCAAAGGGGGAAGGGTTCTGTTTGTTGAAAACGGTTCTTTAAAAGATCATGATAAAATTGCCTCCATTCTGAGGTATTAAGCAAGAAGCCCGGTTTTGCCGGGCTTCTTTTTTATTGGGTCTTAAATACCAGTTCTCCTTCTTTTTCATCCACCAGTACTTTTGCATTCTGTTGAACCTTTCCTGAAAGAATTTCCCTGGAAAGTTTGTTCAGAATACTC
Source organism: Bacteroidales bacterium (assembly GCA_007131125.1). Lineage (GTDB taxonomy): Bacteria > Bacteroidota > Bacteroidia > Bacteroidales > UBA7960 > PUML01. Next base: position 6,331 of record SLRE01000292.1, read on the forward strand.
CGTTGAATAACGCGCTTCAGAGGTCTTGCCCCAAACTGTGGATCAAAACCTGCTTTGGCAACCCAGCTGATGGCTGCAGGACTCAATTCTATGCTGATGTGGTTATCACTTAGCATTTCTTTTACCTTCTCCATCTGCAGGGAAACGATGTCTTTTATTTCCTCCCTTGTGAGTGGCTTGAACATGATGATCTCGTCCACCCGGTTGATAAACTCAGGACGAATGGTCTTTTTCAGCAAAGCAAATACATCGTTACGGGTAGTTTCAATCACCTGCTCGCGGTTATCATCGGTAAGCTGCTCCATTTTTTCCTGGATCAAACCCGATCCGATATTGGAGGTCATGATGATGATGGTATTTTTAAAATCTGCCAGACGGCCTTTGTTATCGGTAAGGCGACCATCTTCAAGCACCTGTAAAAGGATGTTGAAAACATCGGGATGGGCTTTTTCGATTTCATCAAGCAAAACCACGGAATAGGGCTTTCTTCTCACAGACTCGGTAAGCTGTCCGCTTTCCTCATAACCCACATATCCCGGAGGAGCTCCCACCAGCCTGCTAACGGTATGCCGCTCCTGGTATTCCGACATATCGATACGCACCATGGCATTCTCGTCATTGAAAAGGAATTCTGCAAGGGCCCGGGCAAGTTCCGTTTTTCCAACACCTGTAGTACCCAAAAAGATAAAAGACCCTACCGGACGTTTAAAATCCTGCAAACCTGCCCGGCTTCTGCGAATGGCATCCGAAACCGCCTCTATGGCTTCATCCTGTCCAACCACCCTTTTGTGCAATTCATCTTCGAGGTGAAGCAGTTTTTCTCTTTCGCTCTGCAGCATGCGACTTACCGGAATTCCGGTCCAGCGCGAAACCACATCGGCAATGTCTTCTGCACTCACTTCTTCCTTTATAAGGGCAGAGTCTGCCTGCATTTCTCTTAGTTTGGCATGTAACTGCTGTTGTTTTTCTTCGGCTTCTTTAATCTTTCCATAGCGTAATTCGGCTACTTTGCCAAAATCACCATTGCGTTCGGCCTGGTCGGCCTCGAAGCGGAAGCGCTCAATATCCGATTTTTGCTTCTGGATCTCTTCTACTATATTTTTTTCGCTCTGCCATTTGGCTTTCAGTTTGTTTCTTTCTTCCTGCAGGTTGGCCAGTTCCTGGTTGAGCACTTTTAATTTGGCTTCGTCTTTTTCGCGCTTGATGGCTGCCTTTTCAATCTCCAGCTGGCGAATGCGCCTTTCAGCTTCATCAAGTTCTTCCGGCACAGAATTCATTTCCAGCCTTAATTTGGAAGCAGCCTCATCAATCAGATCTATGGCTTTATCAGGAAGGAAACGGTCGGTAATATACCTTTGCGACAGATCCACGGAAGCGATGATGGCTTCATCCCTGATTCTAACCTGGTGATGGGTTTCGTAGCGTTCTTTCAGGCCCCTTAAAATACTTATGGCATCCAGGCGGGAAGGCTCATCCACTATTACCGTTTGGAAGCGTCTTTCAAGGGCTTTGTCTTTTTCAAAATAACGCTGGTATTCTTTCAGCGTGGTTGCCCCAACTGCCCGAAGCTCTCCACGGGCCAGTGCAGGTTTGAGGATATTGGCCGCATCCATGGCGCCTTCTCCGCTGGCTCCTGCACCCACAAGGGTATGGATCTCATCAATAAAGAGTACATATTCTCCGTCTGAAGACACTACCTCTTTCACCACCGCTTTCACGCGTTCTTCAAACTCTCCCTTGTATTTGGCTCCTGCAATAAGAGCGCCCATGTCAAGGGCAAATACCTTTTTGGATTTTAAATTTTCAGGAACATCCCCATTTACAATACGATGGGCAAGCCCTTCGGCAATGGCGGTTTTTCCCACACCAGGCTCTCCAATAAGTATAGGGTTGTTTTTGGTACGCCTGGAAAGGATCTGCAATATCCTGCGTATCTCCTCATCCCGCCCGATTACCGGATCAAGTTTTCCGGATAAAGCCAGATCGTTAAGGTTATTGGCATATTTATTCAGGGCATTGTAAGTATCTTCGGCCGTTTGACTCTTTACTCCGGAACCCTGCCGAAGATCTTTGATGGCCTCCTTTAGATTATCCATGGTTAAACCACCGTCCTTCAGCAACTGTGCAATATTATCGGTGCCGGCTACTAACGCAAGCAGCAAATGCTCAATGGAAATGAATTCATCATTGAATTCCTTCAGCATTCCCATAGCCTTTTGAAGGGTTTGATTGCATGAAGAGGACAAATATACCTCACCACCTGCCACTTTGGGATAACCTTCAATGATCTTGTCCAGGGCTTGCTGAATCACCCGCACGCTGACATTGTTTTTTTTCAGTAGGTAAGGGGCCACATTTTCATCAACCGAAAGGATACCCTTCAGCAAATGCCCGTTTTCTATGGCCTGGTGCTGATAGCCATTGGCAATTTCCTGGGCCTTTTGTATGGCTTCCTGCGATTTTATTGTGAAATTATTTAAATTCATTTTATTTATATATTTCTATTTTACAGCTAAATTTTTTGTTGATATTGTTGCAAAGGTTAAACCATTCAAATCATCATCTGGTTTTACGACATATTGGCATTTGATTTCGTTTGTAAAATGTCAAAATTA
>SLRE01000033.1 GCA_007131125.1 Bacteroidales bacterium
ACATCCTGCCGTTCTCCTTCCATGGCTTGCAGGTAGGTAAGGGCATTCCAGTGCAGGTGGCCATTGATTACCAGAATGGCATCGGGCGGACAGGACCGCAGCAGGTTGCGTCCTTCTTCCCGCATCCAGGAAGGGTATGCCCCTTTTTGCATTCCCTGCCGGTAGGCTTCCCGGAATGCCGACAGGTCACCGGCCTTTAAAGCCTCCCTTGCCCGGGCTCCGTATTCCACTCCAATAAAATAGCGGGCATCTCCCATTTCAGGATCCTGCTTAAGGGCAGCCTCAAGGTTTTGCAGCACCATGGTTTCCGACCATTCATGCCGGTCTATGTCCACAGGCACCCCGTCATTTGCCAGATAATGGGCAAAGTAACCCAGATAATAATGAACCTCCGGATCTTCGGGATTGGCGGCCCTTGCTTCCTCCATCAGCTCAATGGCCTGCTGAAGGTTTTCGGCACGATAGGCCTCCAGGGCCCGGCCTTTATAGTCTTCCTGCCCAAAAAGACAGGCAGAGCCCATTAGCCATAACAAAAGGAAAGAAATCAAAAGTTTCATGATGAGGAATTTGGTTTGCAACAAATTTAACCCCCTTTGGATAATTCTGCATCACAAATATTCAGAAAAAACTAATTTCCCCTTAACCTGTGGGCCGGATCAGCCATGCAGGCCATGGCCCCGGAAAAAACTTTTTGTACCTTTGCACCGATAGAAAAAGGAAAGGGAAAAAGAGAAAATTCCATTAATTCAGGGAAAAGCCGGAAACCAGGAAAACAGGATATCCCCGGGAAGACCGCTTCAGGACAACAATAAGCCTTTTTAAAAAGCCTGGTTTCTCTAAATGATTAGCCTGATAATTCCTTTCACCTGAAAAATTTTGTCTAACAAACCCATAGCAAAAAAGTCACTCCATGAAAATTCTGATTCGCAACATCAAGGAACTGATACAGACCCACGACAAGCCGGTAAAAAAAGTCAGCGGAAAGGATATGGCCAGCCTTCCCACCATCAAAAATGCCTACCTCTTTATTGAAGACGGGCTGATAAAAGGCTTTGGCAGGATGGAGGATTTTCCGCACAGCCCTTTTTTGAAATACTCTGGCACCAATGAGATCAAAGAGATCGATGCCACCGGCAAGATGGTGTTTCCTTCATTTTGCGATTCGCACACCCATATTGTATACGACGGCAGCCGGGAGATTGAGTACATTGACAAGATCCGCGGCCTATCCTATGAGGAGATCGCCAAACGCGGAGGGGGCATTTTAAACTCTGCCAAACGGATGCAGGATGCTTCCGAGCTGCAGCTGGTGGAGCAGGCTCTTGAGCGCCTGGAAGAGATCAAAATGTTTGGTACCGGTGCCGTGGAGATTAAAAGCGGTTACGGCCTGACCACCGAAACCGAAATGAAAATGCTGAGGGTAGTCAAAAAACTCAAGGAGCTGAGCCCCCTGGAGATCAGGGCCACCTTTCTGGGAGCACATGCCGTGCCTGCCGAATACAAAAAGCGTCAGGGCGAATATGTAGACCTGGTGATCAGTGAGATGATCCCGGCCGTTGCAGGGGAAGGCCTTGCCGACTACATTGACGTGTTTTGCGACCGGGGCTTTTTCACCGTAGAAGAAACTGACCGCATCCTGATGGCAGGCATCAAGCATGGCCTTCGGCCAAAAATACATGCCAACGAGCTGGACTTTTCTGGCGGTATACAGGTGGGGGTCAAATACGATGCCCTTTCGGTTGACCATTTGGAGTTTACGGGTGAGGAGGAGATCAACGCCCTGCTGAAGAGCGATACCATGCCTGCCCTTTTGCCCGGAGCAGCCTTTTTCCTGGGAATGGAGTACCCTCCTGCCAGAAAAATGATCGATTCGGGCCTGCCGGTGGCGATGGCCAGCGATTACAACCCGGGTTCCTCCCCTTCGGGCAACATGCAGTTTATCATGTCACTGGGGGCCATTAAATTCAAGATGATCCCCGAGGAAATCATCCATTCGGTGACCATCAACGGGGCCTATGCCATGGGTGTGGAAGAAGAGCTTGGCACCATCAGTGTGGGAAAAAAAGCCAATGTGTTTATTACCAAACGCATCCCCACCTATGCCTTTATGCCTTATGCCTACGGCAGCAACAAGGTAGAAACGGTGATCGTAAACGGAAAAATTCAATAAATCTCAGGCCCCTTCTCCTACAATGAAAAAACAAGCGAAAGCGCAACCCATGGCCCTGCTGGCCAAAACTTTTTCCGGCCTGGAGCAGGTGCTGGCCGGCGAACTCAATGCCCTGGGAGCAGCCGGGGTCACGCCCATGAGGCGGGCCGTGGCTTTTGAAGGCGACCTCGGCATGATGTACAAAACCAATTACTGGTGCCGCACTGCCCTGAGCATCATGCGCCACCTGGAGGAGTTTACCTTCAGCAACAAGGAAGACTTCCTGGAAAAAGTAAAACAGGTGCCATGGAGCGAATACTTCGATGTAAAGAAGACCATTTCAGTACATCCTGTGGCCCACCGCTCGGAGCTTTTCAACAACACCATGTTCCTGGCCCAGCTCACCAAAGACGGCATTGCCGATCATTTCAGGGAAAAGAGCGGGGAGCGCCCCAGCGTGAGCAACACCGAGCCCGATATCCGCATCAACGTATATGTGAACCAGGAAAAATGTTCGCTTTCCCTTGACAGCAGCGGAGATGCCCTTTTCAAAAGGGGCTACCGCAAAGCCACCGGGGGAGCGCCCATCAACGAAATACTGGCTGCCGCCCTTATCATTTTATCGGGATGGGACAAGACTTCCACCTTTCTGGACCCCATGTGCGGGAGCGGCACCTTTTCCATCGAAGCCGGAATGATGGCCGCAAACATGGCCCCGGCCATGCACCGGAAAACCTTTGGCTTCTCGCACTGGAAGGATTTCGATCCTGAGCTTCTGGCCAATTTGCAGCAGGAAGCCAGGGAAATGGTTACACCGGTCAAAGGCAAGATCCTGGCCAGCGACATCCACGGAAAAACCCTTGACATCGCCCGCCAAAACGTTATGGAGGCCGGGCTGATGGGACAGATCAGGGTGCAGCGCAACGATTTTTTTAACTTCACGCCCCCGCCAGAAAACGGATGGGTGATACTGAACCCCCCTTACGGGCATCGCATACAGCAAAAAGACCTGCCGGAATTTTACCAGAAAATCGGGGATACCCTCAAGCAAAAATTTGCCGGCTATAAGGCAGGCCTGTTCAGCGCAGAGCTGGAAGCCATGAAAAAGGTGGGCTTAAAGCCTTCGGCAAAATTCCGCTTGTATAACGGCCCCCTGGAAAGCCTCTTCCTGGTGTACGAACTTTTTGAGGGAAAACACAAGGAACATGTGGCCAAAACCCGGCCCAAAAGGCCAAGGATCAAAAGAGAAAACTGATTTTTTTCCTCCCTGAATAAAGGTTTTATTTATTTCTATCTTTGCACCCTGTTTTGTAAAATGGAAAAGTTTCCTTTTTCCTGAGAGATAGAGAACACACAAAATTTTTAATTATAATGAAGAAAAGAGTATTGGTAGCAACCGGCGGTGGAGATTGCCCCGGGTTGAACGCGGTGATCCGCGCCATCGTATTGCGCGCAGGTCAGGAAAAAAACTGGGAAGTCATTGGCAGCATCAATGCCTTTGACGGCATCCTGAACGAACCCAACGAGATCGTTGTACTGAATGAAAAAGAAGTGGCAGGGATCCATATCCGTGGGGGTACCATCATCGGTACCACAAACAAAGGCGGTCCCTTTGCCTGGCCTATAAAAAATGCTGACGGGAGCTGGGGCAGCGCCGACCGTTCCGACGAAATGCTTCGCCGTCTGCAATACCTGGGTGTAGATGCAGTAATCAACATTGGAGGTGACGGCTCTCAGCAAATCTCCAACAAGCTTTTCGAGAAAGGCTGCAACATCATTGGTGTGCCCAAAACCATCGACAACGACCTTCAGGCCACCGACTTTACCTTCGGTTTTCAAACGGCTGTACAGGAGGCCACTACGGCAGTAGACAAGCTGGTAACCACGGCCGCCAGCCACAACCGGGTTTTTGTGCTGGAGGTAATGGGAAGGTATGCCGGATGGATCGGCCTGCACAGTGCTGTGGCCGGTGGTGCGGATGTATGCCTGATCCCCGAAATACCATACGACATCAACAAGGTAATGGAAAAGATATATTCCCGCTTTCACCATGGCAGGGGTTATGCCATTATTGTGGTGGCCGAAGGAGCCAAGCCCCTGGGAGGCGATATTTTTTACTCCCAAAGCGATGAGGTGGGCTACAAGAATCCCCGCCTGGGCGGGGTCGCCTTCAAGCTGATACATGAGCTGAAGCAGGCCGGCCTGGAAACCGATATCCGTGAAACGGTGCTGGGACACCTGCAGCGTGGTGGCACCCCCATTGCATACGACCGCATCCTGGCAACACAGTTTGGAGCGAAAGCCTTCGAAATGGTGCTTAACAAGGAGTATGGGAAAATGGTGGCTTACCGCCATCCCAACATTGTTTCGGTGCCTTTTGAGGAAGTCCTCAGCCATTATAACTTTGTTGACCCGGGGTCTGACCTGGTCACCACGGCCAGGGGCATTGGCATCTGCATGGGTGACTAATCCCTCTGCCATTAAGTAGCCCCATACGGGAAAAAATGAAAGAAAAAAGGTAATTTTGAGATGCCGGCTTACGGGAAAACCTTTTTTCATGGACCAAACCACGCTTTTTGCTGACATTTTGCTTCCCCTCCCCCTGGAAGGCCCCTTTACCTACCGGGTGCCCCGCGACCTGAATGATTCCATTGTGGAGGGACAGCGGGCGGTAGTCCCTTTTGGGAAAAGAAAGGTATATGCCGGACTTGTAAAAAGGGTACACACCACACCACCCCAAAAATTCCAGGCAAGGTATATCCATTCCCTGCTTGACGATCATCCGGTGGTTACCGAAAAGCAGTTTCGCTTCTGGGAGTGGATTGCCGGGTATTACATGTGCACGGAAGGGGAAGTGATGAATGCAGCCCTTCCGCCGGCCATGAAGCTTTCAGGAGAAACAAAGATTGCCCTGAACCCGGATGCCGATGCCGAAGATGAAACCCTCAATGAAAAAGAATATGCCCTGCTGCAGGCCCTGAAAAACAAAAAATTGCTTTCCCTGGGTGAGGCCTCCAACATTGCCGGCCTGCCCAAAGTGCTGCCGCTGATCAAAACGCTGATTGAAAAGCAGCTTATCCTGTTGAAGGAAGAGCTTGACAACCCCTGGCGCCCGCGCTTGCAGCATTTTGTAAGGCTTACCGAAGCCTTCCGGGATGAAGAAAAGCTGAAAGGAGCCTTTGATCAGGCTGAAAAAAAGGCCCCCCGGCAGCTGGAAATGCTGGTGGCCTTCATCAACTTGTCGGGCAGGTATGAGCCTTCACAAAAGGAGGTTCCCCAAAGGGTGCTGGCCGCCAGGGTAAAAGGAGGACATGCGGTGCTGCAGTCAATGTTCAAAAAAGGCATTTTTGAGTTGTACAGCAAAAAGGTCAGCCGGTTTCATCATCAGCAGGCCGTGGAAAACAACATTGCTTTCAACGAGCACCAGCAGAATGCATGGGATGATATCCGCAAAGGGTTTAAGCAAAATGAGGTGGTATTGCTGCATGGGGTAACCTCCAGCGGAAAAACGGAACTATACATCCGCCTGATCCGTGAAACCATTGCCAAAGGGCAGCAGGTGCTGTACCTCCTTCCCGAAATTGCTCTTACTGCCCAGATCATCAACCGTCTGCAGAACCATTTCGGCAGCCGGGCCGGCATCTATCACTCCCGCTTCAACCCCATGGAGCGCACAGAGGTCTGGAACAACCTTCTTCTAGGGGGCATAGAATCCAACGGTGAAAAGATCACCTACGACCTGGTGCTTGGTCCCCGTTCGGCCATGTTTCTGCCTTTCAGCAATCTGGGGCTGATCATCATTGATGAGGAGCATGAACCCAGCTTCAAGCAACACGACCCTGCCCCACGTTATCATGCGCGGGATGCAGCAATTTACCTGGCGGCCATGTCGGGAGCCAAAGTGTTGCTTGGATCGGCCACCCCCTCGGTAGAAACCTTTTTCAATGCCCGTAGCGGGAAGTACGGTCTGGCCACCATCGAAAAGCGGCATGGTGGCGTGATGATGCCGGAAATATTTGTGGCCGACATCCGCAAAGAGAGCAAGCACAAAAAGATGCGATCGCACTTTTCACCCTTGTTGTTCGACAGCATCACCGAAGCATTGGCTGCCGGGGAGCAGGTGATCCTTTTCCAGAATCGAAGGGGCTTTTCCCTGCGCCTGGAATGCGACCTCTGCAACTGGATCCCCGAATGCCATCAATGCGATGTGACCCTGGTTTACCATAAAAAGATAAACAAGCTCAAATGCCATTACTGCGGTCATACGGCACCCCCCCCTCCCCATTGCCCTTCCTGCAGCTCTACAGGCATCAGGATGAAAGGATTCGGCACAGAAAAAATTGAGGAGGAGCTTCCTTTGTTCTTTCAGGATGCCGTAATTGCCCGCATGGACCTGGACACCACCCGCTCAAAAAATGCCTACCGGGAGATCATTTCCGATTTTGAACAACGCAAAATCGACATCCTGATCGGCACCCAGATGGTAAGCAAAGGACTGGACTTTAACAATGTGAGCGTGGTGGGCATCCTTAATGCCGACAACATGCTTAATTTTCCCGACTTCCGCTCTCACGAAAGGGCTTTTCAGCTGATGGCCCAGGTGAGCGGGCGTGCAGGCAGAGACCAGAAGCGGGGCAAGGTGATCATACAAAGCTTTAACCCCCACCATGCGGTGATAAGGCAGGTTATCGACAACGACTATGAGGGCATGTACAACAACCAAATCCTTGAACGGAGGAACTTTCATTATCCTCCGTTTTACCGCTTATTGAAGCTCACCGCCCTGCACAAGGACCCGGAAAAACTCAACAGGGCCGCAGCACAACTTGCCCATGTCCTGAAAAAAGCCTATCCCGGAATGGTGTTTGGGCCCGAATACCCCATTGTGGCGCGCATTCGCAACCAATATATGAAAAACATCCTGGTAAAACTGCACCGCAGCCCCGGACTTCCGAAGGAAAAAGAAAAAATAAAAGGTATAATTGAAAAGTTCAAAGAAGGGAAAGACAACAAGGGAGTCAGGGTCATCACGGATGTTGACCCGGTTTAGGCTCAATCATCATCCATGATGATAAAAATATCCTCTCCTTCTTTTTTCATGAGGTAGTTTTCACGGGCGTACCGCTCCAGGGCGTCGGGGTCTTCCTTCAGCTTTTTAATGGTGGTACTGTCTTTTTTTATCTGCTCCAGGTAATATTCCCGGTCGCGCTGCATTTCTTTAAGCTGCCCGCGCATGCGCCACTGCTGTATGAAGTTGTTTTTGTCGAAAAACATCAACCAGGCAAACACCACCAGGAAGGCAATGAAAAATTTGTTCCTGAAAATGGGGGGCAACTTTTTCATAAAAAAAGCGGAGTTTGTACAAATGTAAAAAAATTAACCCGAAAGCCCTTTAACTTTTGGCTTGCCTGCCACAAAATCTTTCAGGTAAAACGGCTCAAAATAAGCCACATCGGCAAAGTCGCGGGCAGTAAATTTTTCGTGGGCCGGCTTAACCATCCCTTTGACCGAAGGCAGCACCTCCTTTGGGAAAACCTTTCCAGGGTGAGAGATCACCTCTTTACACTTGGAGGCCCCGTCTCCAAAAAACAGGATGATGGCATCATGCGGAAAATCTTTGAAAGACTCTTCCGTAATAATGGTTGCCTGTGTGGGCCGGATTTTTTTCATGGCCTGGTCAAAAACAGCGAAATACACCTCCATGCGGCGGGCGTCAATCATGGGGCAATAAAAAAGCTTGTCCGGAGAAGTTTTTTTAACAATGGGTTCATCCTGTATCTGCTGACGGCAATGATTGGCCATGGCCTGCATGGTATCCAAGGCAATCAGGGGGATATCCAGGGCATAGCACAAACCTTTGGCTGCAGAAACCCCGATGCGTAAACCGGTATAGGAACCCGGGCCTTCACTGACAGCCACAGCGGAAAGGTCCTGCATTTTGATGCCAGCTTCTTTAATCACTTCTTCCACAAAAGGGGTAAGCATTGAGGAGTGGGCGTATTCCCTGCTGTTTTCCTCCCGTATTGCCAGCAGTTGCCCTTTGACCGAAAGCCCGGCCGAACAAACGCGGGTGGTGGTTTCTATGTGGAGTATATAATCCATTGGTTAATCCTGTTGAAACACCTCTTCTCTTCTTGATTTAACAACCTCCTCACCATCTTTGAGTTCTCTGCTGACCATGCGGTATGGCCCACTGATGACCTCCTGCCCCTCTTCAAGGCCTTCCACGATCTGTATGTGGTAGGTGTCCTGAATGCCTGAAGATACAGGGTGTTGCACGGCTTTTCCATCCTTATACAAAAACACATACTCCTGTGGGCGGGCCCGGCGTGATCCTTCCTGCGAGCCTCCCCTGTCAGAGCGGGAACGCTGTCCGTCTGCTTCCCGGGTTGTTACAGCCTGTATCGGCACGGTGATCACATCTTCTGCCCGCATGGTCTGAATATCCACCGTAGCCGACATGCCCGGCCGAAAGGGTGATGTGGCAACCTGCCCCTCAGGAACCAGGTGGGCGTAAGATTCGGGAAGGATGAGAATGCGCACTTCAAAATTGGTGACCTGGTCGGTGGCCAGGCCTTCTTCCTTGGCAGAATTGGCTATGGAAGTAACCACCCCGGTAAAGGTTTCCGTAAAGAAAGCATCCAGGTCAATAAAGGCCGTATCGCCCT
>SLRE01000230.1 GCA_007131125.1 Bacteroidales bacterium
AAAGGGTGGATGCTTTGTTTTGCCAACCCCTCAGGTCGCTTCCCTGCGGCCAGATGAGCCCGTCTTCCTCAATTCCGTTTAGCCATGCATCTCTTTGCCAGTCAAGAGAAACCCCGAAAATTTCAAAATTTTTCTTGTGATATTTTTCATACAGGGCCACCAGCCGGGGATTTTCCTGCCGGCAATAGGGGCACCAGGAAGCCCAGAAGCTTACCAGCACATACTGTCCCCGGAAATCTTCCAGTGAAATTTCTTCTCCATCGGGGCTTTCCATGGAAAAATCCGTTGCCTTTTTTCCAACCGCAACCTGCATTAATTTTTCCGCCCGCTCGGCAAGACGTTGATAATAAGAATTATCTTTTAAGGAAGGGTCAAAAATTTCCAACAATGCTGTCATTTCCTCTCCATCCATTCCGGGAGCAAGATAACGGGAGGCAAGGTAAACACCAACGCTTTGGTCGTAATGGTCCCGGACAAAGTTTTTCCTGGCTTTTTTCTTTTTTTCTTCGGCATCATGGTAGCTTCTGGTCAGTTCAGCCACTTCTTCATCACGTTCCATAACCTCTGCCTGCAGTATCTTTTGCTGGATTTCCCTGATGTTGTGGTCATGCAGGGCCATAAGCCGGTTGAATTCTTCCAGAATATCATGAGATTGCGAACCATGCACTTCATAATCAGAAGGCTGGTCAGGGTTAATAAAAACCCCCATTTCCTCATTTTCCATAAAAACCATAAGGCGGGGTTCAAGGTCATCCACCCTTAAGAACATCACTTTCGGGTGGTCCAAACTGCCGGAGAAGGAAAAACTACCACCGGCAATAACAGTGGAATCTACATTGACCATAACTCCATGTACCCTGTCCTGCAGGTATACCGTTCCTCCATCCAGGCCATCCACTTGTCCCTGCAAATGAAAGTTATTCTCCTCTGCAGGCTGGCAAGCAGCGAATGCAAGGAGTAAAAGGTAAATCCGGAAGTTTTTCATTGGCTTTGGTTTTTTTCCCTTTTCAGGGAGTTAAAAATTTCAAAATTGTTTTCAGGTTGGCTGGTAAAAAGGCTTACCACAATAGTAACCAGGAAAGCGATGATAAAAGCCGGTACGAGTTCATAAAGCCACTCCGCAAGAAAGCCCACCCGGTTCCAGATGATAACGGTTACCGCTCCGGAAAGCATGCCTGCTATTACACCGGTTCGGGTGGTTCTTTTCCAGTAAAGTGCAAGGATACTGGTGGGGCCAAAAGCCGCCCCCAGACCTGCCCAGGCAAACAGCACCAGCCAGAACACCAGTTTTTCTGCAACCAGCCCCAGGAGGAGCGCCAGGGCCACCAGTACCACAACAAAAAACCTGCTGAGAAACACCAGTCTTCTCTGGGACACTTCCAGGTCGCGTTTTATCAGCTTTTCATAAATATCGCGAACCAGGGCCGAAGCGGCCACCAAAAGCTGAGAATCGGCCGTAGACATGATGGCTGCAAAAATGGAAGCAATCACCACCCCAAACATGATGGGATGCAGATGCTGATTGGCAAGAACGGGATAAATATTTTCCGGGTCGGCACCGGGAAGCAGGGAAACATCGGCAAAGTACATGCGCCCGACCATTCCGGTGAAAAGCGCACCCAGAGCCATCAGAAAGTTGGCCGCTGTTCCGATAAATGCAACCCTTTTTAAGCGGTCGGGATTTTTTATGGACATGTACCGGGCAATAATATGAGGGTTTCCGGGAGAACCAAATCCGATACCTAGAAATCCGATAAGGGCACCAAAACTCAATGCCAGGGGATTGAAAAAGTTACCATCGCCGATGGTAATGGCCTGCTGATAGAAAACCCCAAAGCCACCCAAATGCATGATGGCGATGAAAGGAAGAACAAGAAGGGCAATCACCATAAAAAACCCTTGTATGGTATCGGTAAGACTTACCGCCAGAAAACCGCCTACCATGGTGTAAAATAAAATAATGCCGGTGGTAAGCAAAATACCCTGGGTCTCGGAAAGGTTAAAGCTGGAATGGAAGGCCTTACCCCCGGCAACAAACTGCGCAGATACATAGGCAATCATAAAAACAATAATGATTCCCACCACAACCGACCGCAGCAACCCGCTATTGTCCTCAAACCGTTCTGAAAAAAAATCAGGAACCGTTATGCAGTCATATTTTTCGCTAAACCTCCTGATGCGCGGAGCATAAAAGAAAAACAGGAAAAACTCCACCACGGTATATCCAAGTACGGCCCATAAGGCCGAAAAACCCATGGTAAAAGCCATTCCGGTAACTCCTAGCAACAACCAGGCACTGCGCCCGCTTACCACAGAGGACAAGGCCACCACAAGCATACCCATTTTGCGGCCTCCGATAAAAAAATTGGAAATTCCACGGGAGGAAAACCGGGCAGAATAAATACCGATAATAGTAATCAGCAAAAGGTAACCGATAAATGACCAAACGGCATACTGGTCTACCTCAAGGGCAATGGTTTGAACTTCTTCCATACAAAGCAGTTTTTGTTAAACCATCAGCAAACCTAAGTTTTTTTTGAATAAAACTCAAAACCAAAAACATCTTTTCCAAAAGGCTGTCTGCACATTGGAATTAATGGTTAAAAAGGGGAGGCCATCAAAAAATCTCATCAATAATTCTCCGGAAAAATCCGCGTCTTTCCCTGCGGGGAGGTTTTTCTTCCTCTTTTTCGGGTTGGGTTCTGGTGTGAGGAGGGGGTTCATCTCTGCCTCCAAAAATGCGCTGAAGCCACGACCGGCGAGGCAATTCTTCCAGGTACATATTGCAGGCCATCAATTCTTTTAAAGCCGGCGGCAATTCACTGAAGCTGGAAGAGGTGTATTTGCGGGTCTGGGGGTCGCGGGATACCTCGAGCATAAATTCGCCCCACAAAGGAACTGCCGAGCCTGAAGCTGCAAAAGGCAGGGGATAGGCACGACTGAACGAAGGGTTTTCCAGGCCCACCCATACTCCCGTTATCAGGTCGGGTGTATATCCGATGAACCAGCCGTCGCTGTTATATTGGGTGGTACCGGTTTTTCCGGCGACATCAATGGAAAGTCCGTACCGGTCTCTTAATGTTCTGGCGGTTCCGCTATCCACGGCACTTTTAAGCATTTCATTCATCAGCAGGGCTGTTTCGGGTTTAATAACCGATTGGGTTGGCAGGTGTGAAGGTGAACGGTATAAAGTATTGCCCTCCCGGTCTTCAATTTTCATCAGCCATCTGGGAGATGCAGGTTGCCCTTCATTGGCAAAAATGGAATAAGCTGCAGTCAGCTCAAGCAAAGAAATTTCTGCGGTACCTAACCCAAGAGAAGGCACTGCAGGCAGATGCCCCTTAATACCGGCTTCCCGGGCAAGCTGAATTACCGTATCAATGCCGGCTTTAGACAGGTACCTGGCCGATACTGTGTTGACCGAATGGGCCAGGGCGCCCTGCATACTGAAATATCCCTCGTAATGTTGGTTGGCATTGGCAGGGGACCAATCCCCGTAGTCTTCAAACACCACAGGCTCATTGGAAACATAATCACAGGGTTCTATGCCATTTTCAAGGGCTGCAGCATACACAAAAGGCTTAAAAGCCGAACCTGCCTGCCTGGGCGACAATACCTGGTCGAACTGGAAGAAACGAAAATCATTTCCGCCAACCCAGGCCTTTACATGGCCAGTTGAAGGCTCAAGGGCAACCAGCCCGCTGTGCAATAGCTTCTGTGCCAGGAAAACCGAATCCAGGGGGGAAATATGCATCAGTTTCTCCTGTTCCCAGCCAAAAAAGGTCATCTCCCGGGTTTGGCTCAAAATTTCCATTATCTCTGTCCCTGATTTGCCGGAAGCCTTTAGAGCCTGGTACCTTTTGGTTCGCCGGAGTTGATTGGTTAGCAGTGCTTCAACCCTTGATTTGCCGGCAGTGCGGTAATGGATATCCACCTGGTTTTGCAGCTGCGTCATTTGCTTTGCTACAGCCTTTTCTGCTTTTAGCTGAAGTTGATAATCCAGGGTGGTGTATATTTTCAGACCGTCTTTATAAAGATTGTAATCGGTATTGTTGGCTTCATTGTATTGCTCAAGCCAGTCCCTTAACTCCAGGCGCAGCATTTCGCGAAAGTATGGAGCCGGACCATGCAGGTGTGTAAGGGGAGCGTAGTTAAGCTCCAGGGGAAGGGCTCTGAGCGAATCGGCAAAATCATCCCCAATAAAATCGTAATTCCTTAACTGGTCTATAACAGTATTCCTGCGGCTATTGGCCCGTTCGGGATGCAGCCGGGGGTTGAAGCTGGAAGTTGCTTTCAGCATGCCTACCAGGGTTGCCGCTTCCTGACGGGAAAGTTCCATGGGAGATTTATCAAAAAACCGCTGGGAAGCCGCACTGATGCCGTATACGTTTTCGCCAAAAGGCACAGTATTTAAGTAAAGCAGCAGGATCTCATCCTTGGTATAGACCTTTTCAAGTCTGCCGGCAATTATTCCCTCCTTTAATTTCTCAATAACCAGTCCGATAAAACCACCATTTTCACGAGGAAAAAGGTTTTTGACCAATTGGCGGGTGATGGTACTTCCGCCTCCTGCTTCCGGCTGCCTCAATAAAATGTTTTTTACCAACACCCTCAGCATACTGCGGTAATCCGTTCCGCGATGGCTGTAAAAGCGAATATCTTCCGTGGCAAGCAATGCTTCCGTTACAAAAGGCGAGATTTCATCAAGGGAAACATGCGTACGGTCATAAATGTAATATTTACCCAGAAGCTCCCCTTCAAAGGCATATATTTCGGTGGAGGTGTGACTTTCAATGGCTTTGAGTTCACTTTCGGAAGGAAGCCTTCCAAAAACGCCCCATCGGACTCCAAAGTATAGTCCGCCAAAAACCATCCCTCCAGAAAAAATTACCAGCAATAAAATAACGGATATCACTTTAATGATTCTCCTGCCGCTGACTTTCCCGTTTATCAGGTCACTGAAAAACAACCTTAATTTGACTGGTATTTTAGATAAGCTTTCTTTGATGGCTTCAAAGATTTTAAATGACAAAAAAATGGTATGATAAAATTATTGGAAAAATCCCGCTTTTTATCAATCATGATAATTATTACTAACGGGGAAAAAAAGTTTCAAATTGTCTCTTGTCCTGATAAAATTGACCTTTCGCTGATTTAAACAAAGAAAAGCCCGACTCCGCAAACACTGATTACAGCCCCTGCCACCTCTTTCCATGAAACGCTTTGTTTAAAAAATATCATGGTTGGAGGGATAATAAGAATAGGGGTGATGGCCATGATGGTAGATGCAATGCCGGTTGCCGTATTTTGAACGGCAATAAGGGAGGATGAAACGCCCAGAAACGGGCCAAAGGTAGCACCCAGCAACATCAGTCCCATGGCGGGACGGTTCCCGGTAGCTTTTTTCACGGCAAGCCACCGTCTGAAAAAGCTAATGAGTATTGCAAATCCGATTATCCCCGCCATGACCCTTATTTGTGTGGCCGAAAACGGGTCGTAATCCTGCATTCCAAACTTACTCAATACAAGGCCCACTGCCTGACCGGCCGCTCCCCCCAGTGCAAACAACAATCCTTTAAGTGGTATCTTGTCTGCCGGCAGGGCTTTACCGGAATGTTTGTGAAATATCACCAGGGCAATACCCGAGATGGTAAGGGTCATTCCGGCAATGTTAAGCCAGGTAAGGATTTCTCCCATCAACAGCCAGCCGGTAAAGGCAGCGATGGGAGGGACCAGGGTCATCACCAGCATGGAAAGGCGTGAACCAATAACCGTGAAGGCTTTGAACAAAAACAAATCCCCTATTACAAATCCTACAAGACCCGACAGAATCAGCCAAAACCATTGATAAGAAGTAGCATCAAAGGGAAGGAACATGCCACGCCGCAACCAGGAAAATATTCCAAGCAGCAGCAGGGCCATCACCAGACGGATAAAATTAACGGATACACTTCCTACCTTGCGGCTGGCCGACTCAAATGACAAGGCGGTTACTGTCCAGCACATTGCGGTGAACAAAGCAGCCAGCTCTCCTGTGTATGCCATGGTATGATTATTTAATAAAGAAGGGGCAAAGATAGGATTTTAACGAGCATATAAAACAAGAAAAAATCCTGCCTGCAACACAGAAAAAAAGTTAACGGTAATTGTGAGGGAGGGTTTGTAGCTTATGATTTAAGCCCCTTTTTCGCGGGTAACAAATTGACGGACCACGTAAAGGAATTGCCTGCTGTAGTTTTCCATGAATTTTTTCCCAACCCCTTTGATTTTTTCAAGGTCTTCGGGCTCCATGGGCTTTTTAATACAAATATTGCGTAGGGTCATATCGCTGCAAACCATAAACGCCGGAATATCGTTTTCTTCGGCCAGTTGCCGGCGGGTAAGCTTTAACTTGTAAAAAAGGTCCTGGTCATCTTCTGATAACTCCGGAATATCTTTATCCATCAGCACATCCAACAGAACAAATTCTGTTTTCCCTTTTCCATCAAGGTATTCTTTTCCTTTTGGTGCAAGTTTTAAAACAGAACCTTCTGCCTGTTCTTTGTTCAGTTTTTCAACGGTCATCATTTCCTGATTTATCAAAATGTCGATAATATCGGAAAGCTGGTCTCGGGTGTAGCCCGGCAATACAGAAAAAGTCTCCAGTTTGTTCAACTCATGGTTGATAACAAAAGAAGACTTGTTGCCTTTAAGGATGTCAATAGTTCTTTTCAGACCCATGGGAAAGGGGAGTTCATGGATGCAATACAAAACCAGGCGGGCTATGGTTTTTTCATATTCGGACAAAAGGTCTTCAATAAGGCTTTTTTTCATATATGAATAATTGGATGATGAATCCGGCAGAATGGCCAATAATTGAAGTAAAATTAGGAAAAAATACTGATTTATAAAAAACTACGGGAAGGCTTAGTTAAGCTTATAGTTATTATAAAATCCCGTTTAAACATCCATTGCCTTTGAATACACAATTGCCGAAAGGTAATGCACTACTTCATCTGAGGGAATCACTTCACCCGAATGCCCTCTTCGCAAAATCTGAAATTCGGGATGGGCATACAACAGCTTGCCCAGGCTCAAAAGTGTCATTATAGGCCCATAACCACAAACGGAAATGTTTTTCTCTTCCACTTCATGGCAAACACCTTTGATGTCGAACTTCCTTATCTTTTCCAATACCCGGTCATCAAAGGCTTTTCCTGAATCAACGCTTACATAATGTGAAAAATCAGTAGAAGCGATAAACAGCAGTTTTTTTTCAAGTCTTTTGTTGGCCGAAAGCAACTTAAGGCTCAGGGTGGTGGCCTGTTCAGGAGTCTGGTCCCATATACTTACCGGTAATATTTTAAAGTCATGAGAAAAGAAATACTGCAACATGGGCAGCATTACCTCGGCCGAATGCTCAAACTCATGGGCTTCGCCTGAAGCTTCCAAATCAAGATAAGGGTAAAAGTCACGGTCCACTTCAACTTTTCCCAGGGGGCTGCTCCAGTAACTGCTGTTGTCGAGACTTACCCCGGGACCCCAGCCTCCGTGGTTGGGACAAAAAATTACCGCCGTGTCAAAATCAGGAGTGTAGCGCCTGGCCATTTCAAAAAAATGAATGGCATGATGCCCGCTGTAAACATACCCGGCATGAGGCACAATACCCCCGACCAGATTAATATCTCCCAGCTCCTTAAAGCGGGAGGTTTCTCTCCTGTAAAGCTCCCGGATCAGTTTGCGAAGCTCTTCGGGGTCCGAAGGGTAAAACCTCCCCGATACTGCAGGCTTTCTTGTTTTTTCAGTTGCTTTCATCTCTTTATTATTTTACAACTATTCGGTTCTCTAAACTTTGTAATGGCTTCCCGGATTCCGGATTGAGCGTACAAGGCAGAAGGTGGAAGATAGAAGGTGGAGTTAAGTCCCATCCTCCATCTTCTATCCTCTATCATCTAACCATCAGCTTAAACGACCTCCTATTGTGTGATTAAAGTCCATCATGGATTTTTCATGATAATTCTTGATTCACAATGGCAATGGCAGTATTACAATTGCTGCATTGTCCCTGTTCGTTCAAAAAACTCCCTGTAATGCGGTAACCCTGGCGTTGTATAACCACTTTTCCGCAGGCCGGACAGCTGGTGTTGCTGCGGTCTGCCAACCCGGACACGTTTCCCAGAAAAACATAATGAAGTTTTTCCCTGGCCAGACGGTAAAAAGTTTCCAGGGTGTCAATTGGGGTTGGTTCATTATCCATAAGATATGCCGGAAAATACCTTGAAATATGAAGCGGCACCTCACTTCCAATTTCATGGGCAATCCAGTCAACCATTTCCCGGAATTCATCAGGATTGTCGTTCAATCCCGGTATTACCAGGTGGGTCAATTCAAGATGCCGGTCACTCTGACCGATTTTTTTTATGGTTTCCAAAACCGGGGCCAGACGGGAATGGGTTACCTCCCGGTAAAATTTATCACTGAATGACTTTAAGTCAATATTGAAAGCATCTATGTATTGCAGCAACTTTTCCAGGGGCGCCGGATTAATAAATCCATTCGAAATCATTACATTTTTCTTACCGGCCTTTTGCAGTTTTTTGCTTGCATCCAATACGTATTCAAACCAAATGGCCGGCTCGTTGTAGGTATAGGAAATTCCGATATTGCCCGGAATCCTCTCCACATGGTTCAGGAGTTCATTTGTGCTCATGGGTTTCATTGCTTCAAACGATTTCCTGGTATCTGCCCTGGAGAGGCTGTAATTCTGGCAAAAGTGGCAACGCAGGTTGCAGCCCAGGGT
>SLRE01000329.1 GCA_007131125.1 Bacteroidales bacterium
ACTTGTTTGGCACCCGGGAATCCCCTTTCGATTATACCCTGAGTATGATCGGCAACAAACTCGGGTATCGCCTGAACTTTATCATCTGGGGAACGGTAACCGGACTGCTGCTCACCTTTTTTATCATTCGTCTTTATGTATTAAAGTCTTTTAAAAACCGGAGGGCCAGAAGGCTGCTGATCTGGTCCCTGATTTTTTTGGTTTTGACAGTGGTAATTCCCGCAGTGGAAACCTTGCCGCTGTTAAAACGGCTTCATGCTGTTTTTGCAGTAGCCTTCGCACTTTCCCTTACCACTTCCCTTTACCTTTTTATTCGCTACCTGTCGGAAATCAACCAGGAGGTATCTGTTAAATCAATGTGGATGCTTTATTTTGTACTCGGCGGATCTTTGGGTTTGTTTTTCCTTTTTGGAAATACAGGGGTGTTTGAGCTGTTCTTCTTTTTTTCCCTTTCCATCTTTCTTTTGCTTTTAAACAAATGGCTCCTTGGGAAAGGCAGAGCCAGTCAGGAAGCAGGAAAAACCGCATAGTTTATTGGCGGAAAAACAGGCAACTGTCGCCGTAGCTCAAAAACCTGAAATCGTTCTCAAGAGCAAACCGGTAAGCTTTTTTCCAGTTTTCCCCGGCAAAAGCCGCAACCAGCAAAAGCAGGGTACTGCCGGGCTGATGAAAGTTGGTAACCAGCGCATTCACCATTTTAAACGGGTATCCCGGAACAATGATCAGGGAGGTTTCTCCCCGGATAAAGTCCTGCCTGGTTTTTTCCATCCACTGCAGCAATGCGTTTAAAGCCTTCTTTACATCCGGTAATGGCTTTTCCCACTCATAGGGCAGCCACTGTCCAATTTTCAGGACGGGATCATCTTCGGAGGGCTCTTGTTCAAGGATTTGTGCCCCGGCCCAGTAAAGACTTTCCAGGGTCCGCATGCTGGTGGTTCCAACACTGATCAGCTTTCCATCAAGACGCAGAAGGGATTGCAAAAACTCCTTTTGAACCACAAACTGTTCGCTGTGCATCTGATGTTCACCGATGGTTTTGGCAGATACGGGTTTAAAGGTGCCGGCACCCACATGAAGGGTAACATACTCAGGCTTTATGCCTTTTTTCTTTAGTTTTTCAAAAACCGCAGGAGTAAAGTGCAACCCGGCCGTAGGGGCAGCAACAGAGCCTTCATCCCGGGCAAAAACGGTTTGGTAACGCGTTTTATCGTCCTTCTCTGCCTTGCGGGTAATGTATGGAGGCAGGGGCGTTTGCCCGGCCAAAGAAAGCAGTTCTCCGAAACTTTTATGGGTTGGCTCCCATGAAAAAGTGATGGAAAAATCTTCATTAACCCTGGGGCCCTTCTCTGCTGTTAAAATGATATTGCTGCCGGGCAGCCGAAGAGACAGTTTTTCGTCTTTCCACTTTTTGGCATTGCCCACCAGGCATTGCCACGTAACTGGGGAACTTTTCCCTAAAGCAAACTGCACATCTTTTTCCGGATGCAAGGGATGCAAACAAAAGACTTCGATGCGGGCACCGGTTTTTTTGAAAAACTCCAGGCGGGCCTGCACCACTTTGGTGTTGTTGAGTACCATCATGCTATCCGGCTCCAGAAATTCATCAATCTGCTTAAAAACCGAGGCAGTGATCTTTTCATTACGGCAGACCAGTAGCCTTGACTGATCCCTTTCCCTCAGAGGATAAGCAGCAATGCGATCATGAGGAAGCTCATAAGTATAGTCTGCAGCCGAAATTCGGGAAATGCCGGAAATGCGGGTTACTTTTTTCATTAATTGCAAAATGCAAAATTACCCTTTTCTGTTGGTCTCAAAAAGACAATCCGGCCGATCATTCATTGGCAAGGCTGGCAATGGTCTTCCGGTTGAGGTGGTTAAGAAAGTCTTTGCCCTCAGGGGAGTAAAGGTATTCAAGGGTATCCCCATAATATTCATTGATGGCAGGCCGCACAATTTTCATGGTGCTGTTCATCAGTTTATTTTCTTCGGAAAAGGGTTCATAGAGAAAAGCAACTGCTGCCGGCAACCAGCGGGCAGGAAAAGCACCCCCCTGATCCCCCCCGGGCAGGAACCTTTCTATTTCCATTTTCAGTTTTTTTATGGCAACCTCCTGCCCTTTTTCACTGTCCGGGGTTAAATCATGTTTCAGCAAAAATTCCTTTACCATGGAACGGTTAATTACAATCAGGGCAACGGTATAAGGACTTTGATTGTTGTAAAGCATTACCTGGTCAAAGAAGTCCGATTTCTCGGTCATGGCTTCTTCAATACCTTCCGGACTGTATTTTTCTCCGTCACTACCAATGAGCAAACTTTTGTTACGACCCAGAACGTACAGATAACCGTCTTCATCCAGATATCCCAAATCGCCGGTATACAACCAGCCGTCCCTAATGGTTTCTTCGGTGGCAGCCTCGTTGGCCCAGTAACCGGGCATAACATTCTCTCCCCTTACCACAATTTCGCCTTTGGTGCCAATGGGTTGTTCTTTTCCTTCTTCATTGCAAATCTTAAGGTCAAGCCAGGGCACCACCTGGCCTGAAGAGCCAAGCTTATGATTGTCGGGAGTGTTGGACGAGATAATGGGTGCGGCTTCGGTAAGACCATACCCCTGGTACATGGGCATTCCAATGGCGTAAAAAAAGCGTTGAAGCTCGATGTCAAGCAAAGCCCCGCCTCCGACAAAAAATTTCAGGCGCCCCCCAAAGCCCTGTCTCACTTTTTTAAACAAAATCAAATCGAAGAGTTTGCAGAAGGGCTTCAGCAAACCGTTGAGTCCTTTCCCACGGTTGTATCCTTCCCGGTTATAGGCATAGCCTGCTTTTAATCCGGCGCGAAACAACAGCCAGGCTATTTTACCTTTATCCTTTACCCCTTTTTCAATATTTTTCCTGAAGTTTTTGGCCAGGGCCGGAACACTCAGTAAAAAGTAAGGTTTTATTTCCTTGATGCAAATGGGAATGTTGCGCAGGGTTTCATTCAGGGTTTTGCCAATTTTTAGGGAAGCCAGGCTTGCCCCGTTGCGGATCAGGGAATAGATCCCCACGGTATGGGCAAAAGAATGATCCCATGGCAGAATATGCAAGCTGGTATAATAAGAGGGAACATCAAAAATGGCAGATGCCTGCTCCACATTGCGCAAATAGTTATGATGGGTCAGGATAATGCCTTTGGGATCGGCCGTTGTTCCGGAGGTATAACAAATATTGGCATAATCGTCGGAGGCGATGGAGTCTTTTATTTTTTCTAGAATTCCGGTATTTTTTTCAAGGAATTCTTCTCCCTTTTCCAACAGATGATCAATAACATAAGTTTTGTCCTGAAGGGGTTTGGGCAGGGTTTCACCGGGTTCGGAGTCCTGCCCGGCAGGGTCATCAAGCAAAACCACGAACTCCAGGTCGGGAAGCCGGTCGGCCAGATTAAAAATTTTGTGCTGGTGGTTGCGCGAAACCACTATTCCTTTGCAACCCGAGTGCTGCAGGCGAAAGCGAAGGTCGGCCGGTTCCTCAATTTTTACGGATAGAGGAACGCATATTGCTCCGCAAAACAACACGGCAAGTTCGCTGACCACCCAATCGTTCCTTCCTTCAGACACCAGGGCCACACGGTCGCCTTTCTCCAGGCCAATTTGCAACAAGCCTCCGCTTAAGTTTTTTACCCTGGCGGAAACCTCCCTGTAGGAAGCCCCCTTGTAAGCATCATTCCTTTTTTCCCAAAGCATTACATTATCGGGAAATTCTTTAACGCTCTCTTCAAAAAGATGAGGCAGGTTATTGTATTTCATTTTAAAACAGTTGGTTACACAACTCCAGACACCAAAGGGACTCAACCATGGCAAAAAACATGAAAATCCGGGACAAATAAACTAATTTTGCATCGGTTTTCCAACATATTTCTGGGATAACCTCAGGGGTTGTCAAAACCAACCCAATCAGACCCGAAATCGAATTTATTAACAAAAAATGTTTGAACCGAAGTTTTTTACCACCATAAGGAATTATGATAAAAAAACTTTTCTTTCAGATGCCTCCTCAGGTCTGATTGTTGGGATTGTTGCACTTCCCCTGGCCATTGCTTTTGCCATTGCTTCCGGGGTTCCTCCGCAAATGGGTTTGATAACTGCCATCATCGGTGGGTTTTTCATTTCTTTTTTAGGAGGCAGCCGGGTGCAGATCGGCGGTCCTTCCGGTGCACTTATCGTGGTCATTTACGGGGTGGTAAACCAGCACGGCCTTGAAGCAGTTTTTGTAGTTTCCGCCATGGCCGGGATCATGCTGCTGATCATGGGTTTTCTCAAAGCAGGCACCCTCATACAATTCATGCCCTACCCCATTGTGGTTGGATTTACCAGCGGTATTGCCCTTATTATTTTTTCTTCCCAGATAAAAGAATTTTTTGGGCTGCCTGATGGAGACATTCCTGCCGACCTGTTGAGCCGCTGGGGTTATTATTTTGATCATATCGACCAGATCAGCTTCCCTGCAATGGGGATAGGTATCCTTACCGTACTCATCACCCTTTCATGGCCTTACCTGACCCGCAAAATCCCCGGATCACTGGTGGCCATTATCATAACCACCATTTTGGTTGGTTCTTTCGGGCTGCCCGTAGCCACCATTGGCAGCCAGTTTGGAGTAATAGATACTTCCTTCCAGATGCCCCGACTGCCGGGCTTAAATCTGCAGCTTATGCAGGAGTTACTGGTTCCAGCCTTTACCATTGCAATGCTTATTTCTATCGAGGCCCTGCTATCGGCCATTGTTGCCGATGGAGCAACCGGGTACCGGCATCGTCCCAACACCGAACTCATCTCTCATGGATTGGCCAATATTATCACCCCCTTGTTCGGTGGAATGGCCGCTTCGGGAGCACTGGCCAAAACCATGACCAATGTGAGGAACGGTGGAAAAACCCCCATGGCAGGGATGATCCACGCCCTGGTTTTGATGCTGGTGTTGCTTTACCTCGGGAAACTGGCACAATTGATTCCCATGGCATCCCTGGCAGGGATACTGGTGGTGGTATCCTATAACATGAGCGAATGGCGTTCTTTCCGCAGCATCCTGAAAAGCTCCAAAAGTGATATGGCGGTGCTGCTTTCCACCTTTTTGCTGACGGTTTTGGTTGGCCTGAATGTTGCTCTGCCTTTCGGCATCATCCTGGCTTTGATTCTTTTTGTAAGAAGAGTAATGGAAACCAGCGAGATAGAAGTGCTGAAAACTGAAGTGGAAGATGAGCTATCACACATTTCCGATGAAAGTGAAGTGCTTGAAATTCCTAAAGGGGTGGAGGTTTTCCAGATCAAAGGGCCGTTTTTCTTTGGACTGGCCAACAAGTTTGAGGAAGCAGAAAAAGAAATCCATGAAAAGCCTAAGATCAGGATCATCCGCATGCGCAGGGTACCGTTTATCGACTCCACGGGTTTGAAAAACCTGCGGAGTTTTTATGAGCGCTCGCTGAAACACAATACCCACATCATCTTATCGGGAGTAACCCCAAAAACCATGGAAGCCCTGAAAAAGGACGGCTTATATTACACCATTGGCAGCGAAAACATTTGCGAAACGATAGAATGTTCTTTGGTCAGGGCAAAAAAAGTCCTCGAAGAAAAATAAAGCCCCTCCCCGGTCAGGATATTATAGGATGAAAAGTTCCCTCACCAGGTCAGCAGTAAGGCAGGCATGAACAGGGACAATTCCAAGCAGGTCACCCGGTTTGATTTTTTCCATTTGTGCTTCGGTAACCCCTATAATGCCATGCTCCTGCGAAACCCTTCTAACCCAGGCCTGCTGCTCAGGAAAGACCCAGCTCCCATCGGGCTGATAAAAAACCATCATGCCGTAATGGGGTTTGCCTTCGGGACAAAGCATGCTTTCCTTTGAAAGATGCACCGCTCCACCGTATACGACCACTTCCCTGCGATCAGGATGCAGGGCTACTACCGGGGCAGCCATGGTCATGGCAATATCATCAAGCCTGCAGGCTCCCTGCTGCCATTGCATCAGGTCGTAGTAAACAAAATTCCCGGCACGGATCTCGTGAATGCCTTTAAAATTGTCCACCAGGCTGCAGGTGGGGGTGTCGCCCCAGGATACAATAAGATCCGGAAAATCAGGTGAAAAAATGGCCTCCAGCAATTTCAGGATTTGTATGCCTTCACTGAAAATTTTTCTGATTTCTCCAGGGTCTTTGGCCTGGTAACTGTGCCCGGCATGAGCCATAAAACCTTTAAAGCTGATGTTGGTATTGGGTTTGATGGCATCAAGGGTTTCCCGGATCCAATCGGTATGGGAGGGATCAAAACCCGTGCGGTGAGACCCCACATCTATCTTCAGATAAAGGTCAACCGGTTTTTTAATAACGGCTTCAAGCAAAGGGGCTACCCCTGGAGAAGAAAGGGTAATTCCTAACTTAACCCTTGAGGCCAGATGATTGATCTCATCAATTTCCCTTAAGTTCACCGGAAAAGCAATCAGAATATCTTTCCAGCCATCATGGGCAAACTGCCAGGCCATACTTACCGAAGAAACGGTAATGCCCTGCACCCCTTCTTCCCTGAACCATCTTCCGACTACCTCCGACTGGTGGGTCTTGAAATGAGGGCGCAAACGGCTGTTGCTCTTTACCGTTTTTCGCAGCATATAACGGATATTGCTGCGGCATTTGTTTTGGTTGACCACCAGGGTGGGAGCGGTAATTTTTTCTATCATAACAAAAAGGGTTGCCTCAAATTTATGGATGAATTTTGAGACAACCCGTGAAAATATTAAAAATTAATGGCTTAACTCTTTATTTTTTTCTCAACCATGGCCAGGATTTCTTTTTCCTTTTTTATGGCAGCATTTTCAATTTCACTGCCTTTTTTAAAAACTTTCTCCACATAAGCTTTATCTTCAAGATCTCCGGCATTGATCTTTACATTAAGAAATGCACCCATTACTGCTGCTCTTGCGCAGATGGCTCCTACGGCTGCATCGCTGGCCGAGCTTTCCAGGCCTTTTTCTGCCATCATTTCCATCACCTCCATGGATTCATAAGCTTTTTCCATTACCCGGAAGGGAATTTCAATGGCATAACGTGTGGCATCCTGAATGGCCTTTTTGCGGGCTTTTTTGTCTTCTTCTGTCTTTTTGGGAAGACCGAAAGATTCCATGATCTTGTTGAAAGCGCGGGTATCTTCATCAACAAGGTAAAGCAACTCCTCTTTATAAGCCTGTCCTTTCTCTGCCACCTTGCTGAATTCTTCCCATCGTTCGTCCCATCCCCTTTTATGGGAGGAAAGATTGGCCACCATGGTACCCAGGGAAACCCCAAGGGCCCCGACATAGGCCGATACCGAACCACCTCCGGGGGCGGGAGACTCACTGGCCGTTTCGTCAGCAAAACCTTCCACGGACAGATCCACCAGCTTTTCACCGGCATCTTCGGCTATCATGTATTCAATAATTTTCTCTTTGGGATTGAATGGCTTCAGCTCATCCAGACCCATTGATTTAACAGCAATCTTGATGAGTTCCGACTCTGAAACTCCGAGGCTGCGGTTTTGTTTGGCAAGGAAATATTTTCCAGCATCCAGCATGGCTTTCAGGGGAACCAGCCCGACAAGCTCTGATCCGGTAACACGCACTCCCCTGTCATCGGCTTTTTTACAAACTTCATCAAAAGCAACGTGCACAGGAGTGATGCTGATATTGGTCAGGTTCATGGAAATCTGGGCAATACCATATTCTTCAATAAACCAGCCAATCCCTTTCACAGCTTTCAAAGTACCGGGAATGTGCACCGGGTCGCCTTTTTCATCTTTTACGATTTTTCCGGTCAGTGGGTGCCCTTCTCTTTTTACCCGGCCTTTTTCACGAACATCAAAGGCAATGGCATTGGCCCGGCGGGTAGAAGTGGTATTGAGGTTGATGTTGTATGCAACAAGAAAATCCCTTGCCCCTACGGCAGTTAGTCCGGCTTTAACATTGAGCTTATCCGGACCGAAATCAGGCTTCCATTCGGGGTTGGATAATTTGTCAGCCATGCCTTCATACTCACCGCTTCGGCAGTTGGCCAGGTTTTTTCTTTCAGGTTTCAAAGCAGCATTTTCGTAACAGTAAACGGATATCCCCAGCTCTTCTCCGATGCGTTTGGCCAGCTTGCGGGCATATTCCACAACTTCATCCATTTCAATATTGGCAACCGGCACCAGGGGGCACACATCTGTAGCACCCATGCGGGGGTGCTCTCCTTTGTGCTTGCTCATGTCAATCAGTTCGGATGCTTTTTTTACCGCCTTAAAAGCAGCTTCAATCACTTCATCGGGTGTTCCAACAAAAGTTACCACCGTGCGATTGGTGGCTTTGCCGGGATCCACATCCAGCAATTTCACCCCTTCAGAGGTTTCTATCTCATGGGCGATCTGGTTGATGATCCCCATGTCTTTTCCTTCACTAAAATTCGGTACGCATTCAATCAGTTTCTTCATACTTTCAGGTTTTTATTGTTGGTCTGATAATTTCCCGGGAAAAATATTTTATTCAAAAAATTATGAATAGTGCGAAATTATAAAATGCCGGGCAATGGCAGGCATATTCCGCAAAAATAAATTTTGACCCCTTCT
>SLRE01000182.1 GCA_007131125.1 Bacteroidales bacterium
TCCTTGCGAAAATATTCGCCCGATGAAACCACATATTTCTGAAACTGCCCGTCAGGAGTTTGTTCCATTACTTTTATCAGATCCCCTTCTTTATCCTGTTCAAGCAGGGGGTCCCAGTCCTTGCCCCAGATTACCTTGATCACTTTCCATCCTGCACCCCTGAAAGCTGCTTCCAGCTCCTGTATCACCTTGCCGTTGCCGCGCACCGGCCCGTCCAGGCGCTGCAGATTGCAATTAATTACAAATATCAGGTTATCGAGTTCTTCCCGGCTGGCAACGGTTAATGCCCCAAGAGATTCAGGTTCGTCCATTTCTCCGTCACCAATAAAGGTCCATATCTTTTGGTCAGTTTTCTCTTTCAGCCCCCGGTCTTCCAGGTACTTGTTAAATCTTGCCTGGTAAATAGCCGTTAACGGGGACAACCCCATAGATACTGTAGGGTACTGCCAATAATCAGGCATGAGCCTGGGATGGGGATAGGAGGGGAGGCCCCCGCTTTTTCCGAGTTCCCGACGGAAATTATGAAGGTCTTCATCGCTCAGCCGGCCTTCAAGAAAAGATCGTGCATAAACTCCCGGGGAAGCATGGCCCTGGAAAAATACAATATCTCCTTCCTGATCTTTGGTTTCTCCCCTGAAGAAATGATTAAACCCTATTTCAAAAAGGGTTGCGGCTGAGGCGTATGTGGAAATGTGTCCCCCAATACCTTCCGATTCTATATTTGCCCTTACAACCATGGCCATGGCATTCCAGCGCACCAGGCTTTTGATTCTTCTTTCTATTTCCTGGCTTCCGGGAAAGGGAACCTCTTTCTCCGGGGAAATGCTGTTGATGTAAGGTGTATTTCCCGGGCAGGCCGAACTGATGCCGTGTTGCTGTGCCCTTGCCTGCAACAGCAAAAGTAAATCCCGAACCCGCTCTTCATCTTCATTTTGAATAACATATTCCAGTGAATTCAGCCATTCACGGTTTTCTATTTCGTATAATTCTTTTTTTTTCATATAAAAACGATTGAATACAGAACTGATGGTTAGAAAAACGTGCCAACTTTTAACTGCCGGAATGAATAATCAATAGTCCTTGCTGAGCTATAGCGGAAATATGGAGAAAACTCAATTTTTTAAAAAAAGTGAAATAATTTAATTGACTTGGTTCTCCGTGGAAATTTCTCCACAATCCGTAGACTTTATCTTTTAACATATAATTAGGCCTGATTTTAACCAATTGGCTTCATTATGTTGAACCTTAGGAATATGTTTTTGGTTTACCCCTTTGAATTAAGCTCTGAAGCGGTTTTTGTTCATTAGGAATGAATTTTGAAAATCTATATAACTCAACCTCAACGTTAAGGTCTAATGGATTGTTTTTTCATATAATGTGGTATTAAACAAATTGAAAATGCAGGAAGAAGTAAGGAAATATTATAACCAGCATTCCAATGAGGAGGATCGCCGGTTGGATGCCCATCCTTTTGAATTGCCGGTAACCATGAATTTTATAAAAAAATACCTTAGTCCGGGAGAACACCTTTTTGATGTGGCGTGCGGTACCGGACGCTTTGCACAGCACCTGCTTGACAAAGGTTATTTTATAGGGTTGAATGACCTTTCTGACAAAAATATTGAAACAGCAAAAAAGCGCCTGAATTCCCACCGCAATTTATTGTTTATTGATCGGGCCGATGCCCTCGAAAGCACGAGATGGGAATCAAAAATGTGGGGAGGGATTTTGATCTTAGGTCCATTGTATCACATAAGGAGTAAAGAAAAACGGTTGAAGTTGCTTTCGCTGGCCCAAAAACATTTGAAACCCGGTGGGTTGGTTTTTTCAGCGTTTATGTCGAGAACCGGTGCACTGGTATACGGATTGAAGCATAACCCTGAAGGAATCCTTTATCCTGACGGGGTGAAAAAATTATGGGAAACCGGAGCCGATGAGCGGTTTGTAGAAAATACCAAACATTTTGCACATGCCTACTTTTCCCATCCTGAAGAAATCAACCCGCTGATAAGGGATGCCGGGCTTGAACCACTGCACCTTGCCGGAGCCGAAGGACCTTTTGGGGAAAGATTTGAACTATACCACTCCCTGGATGAAAAATTAAAAAAGCAATGGATGGATTTTGTAATCGAGCATTGCGAAGACCCCCGCATGGTGCAGCAATCCAAACACCTGCTCAGCGTGGCCCGAAAGCCTGAATAGGCAGTTTTTTGACCCCGGCTGTTTAATTACTTCAGAATTTATTTACAGCGGGCTTTTTAAAAAATGTGCCAACCCGGAGGAATTTGTGATTACTTTTTTTCTGATTTTCCGGTTCATAGAAATACCTGAAAGAGCATAATACAATTGTTTGGCAGGATTTTTTCTTAACTGAATACATAAACCATTAAACCTTAAATGAGATGAAGAAACTGGATAACAAGATAGCGTTAATAACGGGAGGTGCAGGCGGTATTGGCAAGGCCACTGCAGAACTTTTCCTTAAAGAAGGCGCTTCCGTGTTGCTTGTCGACCTGAAGGAAGAAGACCTTAAGGCTGCTGCAAAAGAGCTTGGCGGCCAAAATGTTGAATATATTGCGGCCGATGTTAGCAATGAAGAAGATGTAAAAAAATATGCACATTTCGTCAAAGAAAAATTCGGGCATGTGGACATATTCTTCAATAATGCAGGCGTGGAAGGCAAACTGAAACCCATAACCGAATACCCTGTTGAAGAATTCGACCAACTGATGGGCGTTAACGTAAGGGGGCCCTGGCTTGGGATGAAGTTCATCATTCCTTTAATGCGCAAAGGCGGAAGCATCATCAATACTTCTTCTGTTGCCGGGTTGAGGGGTATGGCCAACCTGAGCCCATACGTTTCCAGCAAGCATGCCCTTGACGGAATGACCAAAACCATAGCACTTGAGCTGGCCTCTTCCGGTATCCGGGTCAATGCAATCAACCCTTCCCCTGTGGACAACAACATGATGCGGTCTATTGAATCAGATATGGGTGCAGACAATCCCGAAGAAGCCAGAAAACAGTTTGAAGCAATGATTCCTTTGGGTCGTTATGCCGAAAATAAAGACATTGCCGATGTGGTATTGTTCCTGGCAAGTGATGACAGCCGGTTTCTGACCGGGGTCATTTTGCCTGCAGATGGAGGGATGACAGCTAAACTCTAGAACCTGCTTTTTATCAGCATAAAAAAATCCCGGTATGATTATGTTTTTCATACCGGGATTTTTGTTTTTTACCTGGTATTTACAAAAGTTCTGCTTCCAGTTTGATATTAACCCCCTGAAGGGCTTTTGAAACAGGGCAATTTTCTTTGGCCCCATTGGCGATTTCCAGAAATTTGTCTTTTTGAATGCCCGGAACATTCCCTTTGGTTTTGAGCAGGATCTCGGTTATGGCAAATCCCGCTCCCGATTTGGCAAGAGTGACTTCCGCATCGGTATCAACAGATGTTGGAGTATGCCCCTCCTGGTCCAGGGCATGAGAAAATGCCATGGAAAAGCAGGTAGCATGTGCAGCCCCAATCAGTTCCTCGGGGCTTGAAGCGGATTTGTCGTCTTCGAACCTGGTGGAAAACCTCACTGCTCCTTCATACCCACTGGTTTTTAAGGTAAATTTTCCGTTTCCTTCGGGAAGATTGCCTTCCCAGCGTGCACTTGCAAAATGTTTGCTCATAATTTTTCAGTTTAAATGTTGGTTGATACTTTTCTTTTTTAAAAAGGTTTTGTAAAAGTGTAACAACATAGCGTGGCCTTTGTTCTGCCTGCCGGGCATTTGATAATTTGAGGGCATAAATTCTGATTACCTAAACCATTTAATTGGTTTCATTGTCTATAACCCAGTTTCTGGCCGTAATGGCCTCGCTGTAATCAAAATATCTGACCTCCCCCGAAATAAAAGGTTTGGTAAGCTTTGAAAGCGTTTTGGAAACTTCTCCGGAGGCAACAATGGCAATTTTATCAAAATTTCTTATGTGCTTGAAAAATAATTTAAAATCTTCCCATAAAGCTGCCGGTTCGATACCTTCCAAGTCCTTAATTTCTATATAAAGTTTCTGTTTTTCTTGCTCCCGCTTCGTATTGTTCAGCAGGGGTTTAAGTTTATCATAGTCGGATTTCTTAACTTTTCCTTCTACCTGGAAGGCGATAAGGTTGTCTTTTGTAAATTCCAGTATCTTAAACATAATGTTGGTCTTTTGAGGTTGATAACAGATAAAAATATAAATTTTACGGTTTACTTATGGATTGTTGATTTCAGTCCTGATTTTCCGGGATAAAAAAACCTATTAACTAAAATCATTCGGGTTTTCCAGGCTCAGAACCTGTATAAAGCATTCAGTCTGGAGGCAGGCTCTGGCATTTCATCTGCTTTCACCGTAAATACATTTCCCCCATTCAGCAAAGTATGCATTGCAGCCATGTTCAGCAAGCATGGGGTGTGTTCGGTTTGCACTTCGCGTACCTTAATGCGGTTACTTTCTTTATCGTAAAAACCCCAAAGGGTTTCTCCCTTTTTTACAAAAAGGGTGTCTACACGCTGGTTAATAGCTGCCGGGATAATTTCCTCCTCTTTGTAAGAAGCCTTTTTGTTGGACAACATTTCCTCAAAAACTTTTGCTTTCTCCTTCCGGTTCTTTGTAAAATAACTTTCGACGATTTCAAGGCTTTTTTCATGCAACTCCTCCGGACCTGCTTGCTCCGGGTTGCCCGGCACGAATTTTTCCTGTAGATTCTGGTAATTATTCGCTTCCTGGTATATCGGCACCAGGTAATCTACGGCTGCAAGAACCAAAGGCTCTTTTTTGTTTCGCAGGTGTTTCATAACACCATCATTAACAGCCCTGAAATACTTTAGTGCTTCTAATTTATCGAATTCCTGATTGGATACGCCATGTCCATGAAATTTGGCCCTTCCTTTTTCATCTATCCCTGACTTGTACTGCAGTTGTTTTTCCTTTATGTCAAACCCTACCACCTCTTCCAGGCTCTCAGGCAGCAGTTCATCCAGTTCAAGGTCTTTGATCCGGTGGGCAGTTCCTTCATAAAGTTTTACTTCTCCCAGACTGAGAGCCAGCATATAA
This sequence comes from Bacteroidales bacterium, assembly GCA_007131125.1. Taxonomy (GTDB): domain Bacteria; phylum Bacteroidota; class Bacteroidia; order Bacteroidales; family UBA7960; genus PUML01. The sequence continues at coordinate 5,081 of SLRE01000182.1, forward strand.
AACCTGCCTTCCTTATTCAGATGCGTGGTAAGTGGCAAGGGGTAAAAGTGGTCTGCAACATAATTTAAAGACTCAAAAGGGGTGGGCAGGGAATAGTATTCAAACTGGTCATGGTTTCGGAATATGGCAAGTCCCTCATTTTGCCGGGTCCAGAATTCCTTGTCCTCCAGCAGTTCGTTTATTGGCTGGAGTAATTTTTCCATTTCAGCTTCCTTTAACCGGAGTTTTTCCAGTTTTTCCTGAATCGCTTTCACATGGTTTTTCAGTTCTTTCTGGTCCAGCATTTCTTTTACCTCCTGCCCCGATCTATGGGTGGGCATAAAAATACTGATGCAGTGCGGTTTGTTTATACTAGCCAGTTCTTTTACTTTTTCTAAAGATATATAGTCCATGACATTATTTTGTTTTAATTATATTTTCGATTATCAGAGGTGAAAAGAATATGCCAATAAGGCTTCTGGCATAAACCTTCATTTTAACATATTCCGGTTTTCAGGAGGTTATGGCTGAAAAACTGAAAATAGCCGGAGTCATGATCAGTTTTTTCAAGGAAAAGCTGTGTAGGAAATTCCACATATTTTATTTTGTTGGTTTAGATAATAAAAAATCAAAAGGCTTATCCCCCCATTAATTATTTTTGAACAGATTGCCGGGTTAAGTAAAGTGGTCAATCTTGTTTTCATTGCGGTCTTAATATGAAAGTTAACCCTATCCGTTTATCCTTTTCATTGATCATGCTGAAGGAATAACTGTGGTGCCTCTTTATGCTGAGATAGCTGCAGTGAGTTGACCGGTCGCAGATCAGGAGTAAAACCTGGTATATGCCTTCCGGGTAGAGGCTTAAAAAGTTCAGGAATATGGCGGCATCCTCCAGCCTGATTTAGGGGTTGTGTTTTTGGGTATGGATGAAATGCCCGATTTTTTTTGGGAGCAATGAATTTTTCTGACGTTTTTGCCCGGCAATTTTTTCCCAAAACGAAAAAAATTTTGAAAAACTTCCAAATCTGCAGAAAAAATCCTGGAAACGGCTTGTCAAACACCCATTAATCAGGCATTTAAGACAAGTGATTAAATAATGTTAAATTGCATAAATAAACAATTCTATGTGTTTAAAACCCAATAAGTTTAGTTACTTTTACATCCTATTTTATATACAAAAAAACAGAGGAATTTACTTTGATCAAAGAACTAAAAATTGGCGGGTTAACCATACCCGTTCCCGTAATTCAGGGTGGCATGGGGGTGGGTATTTCCATGTCGGGCCTGGCAACTGCTGTGGCCAATGAGGGCGGAGTAGGGGTAATCTCTGCCGCCGGCCTTGGGTTTGTACACCGCAATCCTGCCCTTGACTTCTTAGAAGCCAGCATAGAGGGCCTTAAAATTGAAATACAAAAGGCCAAAGAAAAGACCAAAGGAATTATTGGTGTTAACGTGATGGTGGCTATGTCTAATTATGCTGATCTGGCACGCACGGCCATTTCAGAAAAAGCAGATATCCTTTTTGCCGGGGCAGGCCTGCCCTTTGAGCTGCCAAAATTTTTAAATCCCGGAAGCCAAACCAAACTGGTACCCATTGTTTCGTCAGGCAGGGCTGCAAAACTGATCTGCAACAAATGGAAAACATTGCATGATTACCTTCCTGATGCTATGGTTGTGGAAGGGCCCAAAGCAGGGGGTCACCTGGGATTCAAAAACGAGCAGTTGCAGGATGCTCATTACTCCCTTGAAGAAATTGTTCCGGAGGTGGTAAGGGAGGTAAAGTATTTTGAGGATCTTTATCAGCAGGAAATCCCGGTGATTGCCGCAGGCGGTATTTATACCGGGCAGGATATTTACAATATCATGCAGAAAGGGGCCAAAGGGGTTCAAATAGGGACAAGGTTCGTTACCACAGAGGAATGCGATGCTTCACTTAACTTTAAAATGGCCTATGTGAATGCTTCTGAAAAAGATATCGAAATCATCCAGAGCCCGGTTGGAATGCCGGGAAGAGCAGTAATGAACAGTTTCATAGAAAAGGTAAGAGATGGCTTCAAAAAGCCCATAAAATGTCCTTTCCATTGTATTAAAACCTGTGAAGTTTCCAGCAGCCCCTATTGTATTATTACCGCGCTATACAATGCCTATAAAGGCAACATGAAAAGCGGCTATGCTTTTGCCGGCACCAATGCCTACCTAGCAACAAAAATTACAACCGTTAAGGAAATTTTCTCCGAGTTGGTCAATGACTTGCAGGCGGCCATAAATAGGTCAGAAAAAACGAATTAAAATAATAGTATAACAAAAAAATGAGGACCCTCTAAAAAGAAGGTCCTCATTTTTTTGTTTCAGGAGATTGGTTAGTTATAATTCCGTTTTCCTGAACCTGATTTTTTGAAGCGGTCGCGAAAATCACCGCCTGCGAAATCATAATTTTCTTCAGCTTCTATGCGAACCCCTTTGTATACGGTACGGTTTAATTCACCAATAATTTTTTGGGCGAGTTTACTGTCTACCTCAACCGATGAGGTTCGTTTGTTGATGTCGATTTGGCCAATGGCAACATTGCGGGCGCCCGGTGCATTAACAAACATGCTGATGATCTCCCGCTTGGTAATGTTCTTGCCCTTTCCCACATTAAAAAGAACCCGGGCCATTTTGCCGTTTTTGGGCTTTTTGCGGTCATGGTTACCCCTTTCAATTTTCCCTGTCGGTTTTTGGATCGCATTGAGGTCGGGAGCATTTTTGTAATAATCCAGGAAACGATTAAACTCCAGGGAAACAAATCTCTTGATGATCTCTTCTTTTGGCAAGTCCATAAGCATGGCATTTACTTGTTCCATATAAGGATCTATCTGCCCGTGTTCTATGGCTGAGTTTTGCATGCGGTCTATCATACTGTATAACTGTCGCTCGCAGATCTCTTTTCCGCCGGGTATGGGCAGGTGACGGAATTTTTTCCGGATCATTTTTTCAATCCTTTGAATCTGTCCTTTTTCTTTGGTATGGATGATGGACACGGCCAGACCGGTTTTGCCTGCCCTTCCGGTACGGCCGGAGCGGTGGGTATAAATCTCACTGTCATCAGGGAGATTGTAATTGATCACGTGGGTAAGGTTATTCACATCCAGCCCCCGGGCCGCAACATCTGTTGCCACCAGCACATTGAGGTTGTTGTCGCGGAATTTCTGCATTACATTGTCGCGTTGCGACTGCGATAGGTCGCCGTGCAAAGCTTCGGCATTGTAGCCATCGCGCATCAGCCAGGCAGCTACATCCTTGGTTTCGCGACGGGTGCGGCAAAAAACAATTCCGTAAAGGTCAGGATGATAATCAACCACACGCTTCAGGGCATTGTACCGGTCTTTGGCATGGGTTACATGATAAACATGTGAAACATTATCAGCACTGGCATTTTTCTCCCCGGCGGTGATCTCCGTAGGTTGATGCATGTATTTTTTGGTGATGGATGCAATACCCGGGGCCATGGTGGCCGAAAAAAGCAAAGTGTTTTTCTCTTCGGGGGTTTGTGCCAGGATGGCA
>SLRE01000019.1 GCA_007131125.1 Bacteroidales bacterium
AGGGGCGAACGGCAAATATTTCCAAGGCAAACCATTAATATCTTCATAGATCTCAATTTGATTCCAAAAATAAAAAAACCCGGAAACACAAAATAGAAATCCGGGTTTCCAGGGTTTGGTAAATTCTTTTTTCCCCGGTTACAACCTTACTTTGATCATGTTTTCCAGCTCATCAACATACTTTTTAAAGTTTTTGTCAGTATCTGCAAGGTTTTTTACAGTTTTGCAGGCATGCAGTACGGTGGCATGATCCTTATTTCCGCATTTGCTACCGATGGCGGCCAGAGAGGACTTGGTATAGTTCTTTGAAAAGAACATGGCAAGTTGCCTGGCCTGAACAATTTCTCTTTTGCGGGTTTTGGTATGAATTTTTTCAAGAGGAATATCAAAATACTCGCAAACAACCTTTTGAATGTATTCAACCGTAATTTCCCTGGGGGTATTTTTTACAAACTTCTCGATTACTTTGGCCGCCAGTTCCGGGGTGATCTCTTTTTTGTTCATGGAAGACTGGGCCAGAATGGAAATCAGGGCTCCTTCCATTTCCCGGATGTTGGTGCTAATTGTGCTGGCAATAAGCTCCACAACGTTCTGGGGCATTTCCACACCATCGTTGTAAATCTTTTTCTGCAAAATGGCCATGCGGGTTTCAAAGTCGGGGGGTTGCAAATCGGCAGACAAGCCCCACTTAAAACGTGAAAGCAGTCTGGGTTCAATGCCTTTAATCTCCACAGGAGGCATATCGCTGGTAATAATGATTTGCTTGCCGTTTTGGTGCAGGTGGTTGAAAATATGGAAAAACACATCCTGGGTCTTTTCTTTTCCCGCAAGGCAATGAATATCATCCACGATCAACACATCGATCATTTGGTAAAAGTGGATGAAATCATTTTGGTTGTTGTTGCGAACAGAATCTATAAACTGATTGGTAAACTGCTCGGAAGAGACATACAACACAGTTTTTTCGGGAAAATGATTCTTAACCTCAATACCGATGGCATGCGCAAGGTGGGTTTTTCCCAAACCATTGGCACTATAGACCAAAAGGGGGTTGAAAGAGGTTTTCCCGGGATTTTGGCCAACTGCCAGTCCGGCACTGCGGGCCAGGCGGTTGCAGTCCCCCTGAATGAAATTATCAAAATTATAGGAATCAATAAGCTGGGGGTGAATATTCAACTTTTTCAACCCCGGAATTACAAAAGGGTTGGGAATGGCTTTACCACCTCCCTGGTTAATGTCTAAAGGCATACTAACCGGGGGATTTTTCAGGGCTTTCTTGTTGAGGGTGGGTGCATGAACTGTGATGGGTTTGGAACGGGTATTATAAGAATTGTCCATAATGATGCTGTATTCCAGTCTGCCATCAGGCCCAAGCTCCTTTTTTATGGTTTTTTTCAACAGATCGATGTAATGTTCTTCCAGCCATTCGTAAAAAAACTGACTGGGTACCTGAATTGTAAGAACCTGGTTGACTAATTTAAGGGGTTTTATGGGTGCAAACCAAGTGTTGAAACTATTGGGACTGATATTATCCTTAATAACACTTAAACAACTCGACCAAACCTTGTCATGTTTTCTCTCCATCTCTATTAACTTTTTTTCTGGTTACACCTGCATCTTCAATAGGGTTTGATTTTCAATTATCAAGGCATTAAAAGACCTCCTGTGGTTTTTTTAACAAATTTTAGTTAAAATCCGTTAATAAAAAAATTTTATACCCCTTGACTTTCATAAATTTTTGTTGTATTCGATTCGACGAATTTTTCTCCCGCCCCCTGGTGAAGGGTAACTTCCATCAGGCCAATATAAACACCGCCATATCCTGCCTGACCAATATACACCGGCATATCCCGCATGTTTTTTTCAACCGCAGGCTCCTTTAAAAGGTCGTGCGTATGACCGCCCACAATAATGTCGGTATGCCTGGTATTTCTGGCTACAACCACATCACTGACCCTGTCTGAAGAATATTTATATCCAAGGTGGGAAAGGCAAACTATAAGTTCGCAATCATACTTTTCTTTCAGGATCTCCTCCGTTTCCCTTGCCTTTTCAACCGGATCAAGATAGCGGGTGTCACCATAAAGGTCCCGGCTAACAAGGCCTTCCGGGTCAATGCCCAGTCCATACAACCCAACTTTGATCCCATTCTTGACCAGTGTTTTATAGGCAGGTACTTTTCCTTTTAAAATAGTACGGGAAAAATCGTAATTGGCACTGAGAAATGGAAACTTTGCATACTCCAGGACTTCTAAAAATCCATCGAGTCCATTATCAAATTCATGATTTCCAAAAGCAGAAGCATCATAACCCATTTTGCTCATGAGTTTGAGTTCGGGTTTGCCACCAAACATATTAAAATACGGAGTTCCCTGGAAAATGTCTCCTGCATCCACCAGCAACAATTCCGGATCGAGTCTCCTTTGCTGCCTGACCACGGTTGCTCTGCGGGCAAAACCGCCCATACCGGGATAATTGGGATCGTTGTCCGGGTAGGGGTCCAAACGGCTGTGCACGTCATTAGTGTGTAAAATTGTCAGGCGCCTTATTCCATTGTCTTGAATTGCCAAGGCAGATAGCCCGGTGAGTGTTCCGGCTCCGGCAATTCCCAGGATTTTTAAAAACTCTCTTCTGCTGGTAAATTTCATCAGATACTTTACCCTTTTTTACAAAAAAAACTGAAACGCATTTTTTCCCTTGTTCGGGGAAAAATGTCAAGATATAAAAAAAACCACTAAATTGAAAAAAACTTCGCTTTTTCTTAAAAAAAAGCAGACAAGTCTTGCCTTAATGGTACTCCATTAAGGTGAAGATTTAAGAAAACTGCTGCTAACAGCGAATTTCTTTTTTAAGGTTCCCCCGAAACTGCCTCAAAAAATTAAAACCTCATGCATAAGAAAAGCATGAGTAAAAAGGATTGTTAATCCTTATAATAAATCCGCCCATCGAGTTGAGAAGTAATTTTTTTCCCTTTCTCATGTTGTTTTTTCAGGTGCATAATGATGGCTTCCCTGATTTTAAGCCCAATCAACTCAGATTTTTGCGGTTGAAGAAAGAAATCCATGCGGTCCCCTCCGCCGGCCAGATAATCGGAAGTAACCACTTTATATGAACGATCCGGGTCAAAAGATTCTCCCTGGATCTGAATATTTTCGGGTTGGTTGTCTTTTATTCCAAGAGTGATTCCCGAAACCGGCATGCCCACTTCACTTTCTGCAAGATACTGAAACAGTTTCATGGTTTTTTCGGGACTCAGGGTTATAACCACAATTTCGTTTTCAAAAGGCATCAGTTCAAATATTCTGCCCCGGGTAACCGGACCCTCAGGGATGGAGGTGCGCAGCCCACCGTAATTCAGCAGGCAAAAATCAATGGGTTTGTCATCTTCCGGGGTATACAATTCCCGGGCAATATCCAGTACCAGGTCGGCAACAAAATTATTCAGCAGGCCTTCAGGACTGTCCCTTCGCATGGGTTGTTCTGAATATGCCAAAACTTCCTCCATTTCGGCCTGCAGTTGCTCCCGGTAAGGAGCAATGGCTGCTTCTGTTGCAGAATCTTTTACCGGGGCATTAATACTGTCGAGTCGAATCAATTCCCCTTCCACCACACGATGGTCTAAGGAAGGGGCACAGCTCCAAAACCCTGAAAAGAGAATAAATAGGAAGGAAAGCAAAAGGTTGCGATTCATTCTCATGGGTTAAATTGTTAATTTGGGACTGCCTCGCAATATTAAAACTATTTGCTATAAAAAACAAACAAAATCTATGAGCCGGATGTTATTTATAACTGATTCATTTAAGAAACATACAGGCCTTGTTAAACAATTGATTAAAAACAAGTTAGGTCAATGACTGCAATTGGTTTGTAATCAGTATTTATGAAGAAATTTGTTGAAAATAAAGGTATTAAACCCTGCCTTATTCCGTTTTCAAAAAGTGGACCGAAACATCCGGAATTTTTTCAAAATCCCGGATCACTTCATTTACCAATTTTTTTCTGACAGAAAAAATGAGTTTGCAGGAGAGGCCAAAATCGTGTTCATGCTGAGGAAGGTCATGATCCTTCAGCACTTTCATCACATCGTTCATTGACAGGTATTCAAAAGAAAGCTGGTAGTAATCCCTGACTGTATTGGTGATTATTTTTGCGTTATCCAGTGCATCCCTGGCGGCCCCTTTGTAAGCATTGATCAGGCCCCTGACTCCTAATTTGGTCCCTCCAAAATACCTAACCACAATAATAAGCGTGTTGGTCAGGTCGTCAGACAATAACTGCCCGTATATGGGTTTTCCGGCTGTACCTGAAGGTTCTCCGTCATCATTTTGCCTGTACTGGCTTTTATCAGCACCAATTATCCAGGCATAGCAATGATGCCTTGCATCATAAAACTCTTTTTTTACCTCACTCAGGATTTCTTTAATTTGCTCCTCATCTGTTACAGGGTATGCAAGGCCAATGAATTTGCTGCCTTTGTCTTTGTAAAGCCCGCGTGAAGCAGCAGCAAGGGTTCTATAAGTATCGTTATCAATCATAAGTAAACAGCTTCCTGTATTTTGAAAAAAAGAAAACCCATCAATAATTCATATAGTTTCTGAACCAGTAAAAGGTTTCTTTTCCAATAATTATCTGGGAAAGGTTTGCGGGTTTGATGGATGGTGCGCGGGTGCCCTCCCCAAAAAATTTCGGACCCCCGAAAACCCTGGCTTCATCCCATAAATTTTCTTCGATAAAGCCCTGGATAAGGTTGCGTCCTCCCTCAACAAACAAGGATTGGATCCCCTCTCCATGCAAAAAGGTGAGGATACGCCTCAGGGTCATTTCTTCAAAAGGAATTTTAATGTAACGGGTGTTGCCTTTTTCATCATCATTATGCCGGTTAAAGACCAGTGTGGGCTGAGAGCCATCCAGTACTTTTGCACTGGAGGGAAGTGTAAGGTCTTTATCAATGATCACCCTGGTGGGTTGCTTTCCTGACCAGTCGCGAACATTCAACCCCGGGTTGTCCTTACGCACAGTTTCTGTCCCCACCATAATGGCTGCTTCTTCTGAACGCCATTTGTGGACCAGCATGCGCAGTTTTTCGGTGGTGATCCAGGTGGGCCGGATCTCCGACCCCGGCGCCCGCAAAGAGTCGATGAATCCATCGGCAGTCTGGGCCCATTTGAGAATAACAAAAGGTCTTTTTTTCTCGTGAAAAACAAAAAAACGTTTATTCAACCTCAGGGACTCTTCCTTCATTACATTGACCTCCACCTCACAACCATTTTCTCTTAGCTGCGAAATACCTTTCCCGGAGACAGAATCAAATGGATCAACGCATCCCACCACTACTTTTTTAATCTTTTTCCGGATGATAAGCCCGGAACAGGGGGGAGTTTTGCCATGATGGCAGCAGGGCTCAAGATTCACGTATAGTGTGGAGGAGGGGAGGAGATCATGGTTTTTTACCGAGTCAATGGCATTAACCTCTGCATGCGGCCCTCCAAATTCCCGGTGAAACCCTTCTCCGATGATCTTTCCATCATGCACTATTACACATCCGACCATTGGGTTGGGAGCCACGTATCCCAAACCTTTTCTGCCCAACTCAATGCAGCGCTGCATGAAAATCTCATCTGTCATATCAATGGCACTGTTCTAAAACACCCGTCAAATTTAGCACATTATCCGGAAACCGGTAAAAGGAAAAGCAACAGCAAATACCCTGTGGAAATTTCCATGAGTCAGCATGTTATTCCTGCCCGATTTCTTCCAGAACTTTTTTAACCACAGCAAGAAGGGTTTTAACGTCTTTTTCAAGTGAACTGAGTAAAGGGAAGGTTTCTTCCTGCTTTGTATTGGTTTTCAGCGCACTCTGAAGGTTTTGCACCGTGGTAGCAGTTTCGGGAAAACCCAGGTAAATAAATCCGGGCTTAATTTTATGCAATATGGAAATGGCTTTGCTGCCTTCATCCTTTTTAATGTGGTCTTTAACCTGTAAAAGATTAACCGGGGCCTGCTTAAGAAAATGTCTGAGCATGGAAGCACTTGCTGCAAGGTCCTCATCAAAGATTTCTATGAGGGCATTCATTACCTGCTTTTTAAGTTCCTGCAGTTTTTCTTCAGAAAGGAATTCTCCCGGTATACGCCCTTCAGCTGCTTGTTTTTTGAATTTATACTGAGGGGAATTTTTAATTATTTTTTCAAACAAAACCTCCTGATTGCAAGGTTTGGAAATGAAATCATTCATTCCTGATTTTTCTACCTGCATTTTGGTTTCTTCACTAACATCAGCCGTAAGCGCTATGATGGGTACATTTTTATCGGTTACTTCAGAATTCTCATCGCGGATCACTTTGGAAGCTTCATACCCGTCAAGTCCAGGCATATGGATATCCATCAATACCAGGTCGAATTTTTCGGCCGAAAGCAATTCAATTGCCTTTTGACCATTCTGGGCAGTCACAACCTGTGCTTTCCAGCGCTTGAGCAACTGGTTCATCACATACTGGTTCATTTCGTCATCTTCAACCAGCAAAATATTCATCCCTTTCAGGTCTTTAATTTCGGGAAGTTTTTCTTCTTCCCTGTAGGAAGCGTCTTTGCTGCTGATTTTAAAGGGAATTTCAAACCAGAAAGTAGACCCCATACCTTCAATACTTTTTACACCGATTTCTCCACCCAGCAATTCGGTAAGTTTTTTGCTGATGGACAGACCTAAACCGCTTCCGCCATATTTTCGGTAGGTATGGGTTTCGGCCTGTGAAAAGGTTTCGAATATGCTCTCCAGCTTGCTTTCAGGAATCCCTATGCCTGTATCGGACACCAGGAATTTCAGTCGGCAATGCATACCCTCTTTTTGGGACATTTTTACAAATACATCGATATTGCCTTCAGAGGTAAATTTAACGGCATTGCTAAGCAGGTTCAGCAGTATCTGCCGCAGGCGCGAGGGGTCGGCCTCGAGCACCGGGGGGATATCGGGCTGGATTTTATAATTCAGGGCGATTCCTTTTTCACGGGCTTTGTATTCCATTGCCTTCACTGAGCCCTTAACCAGATCTTCAAGGTTAAATTCGTTTTGGTCAAGCCTGAGGTGTCCGGCTTCCAGTTTTGAGAAATCCAATACATCATTCAATATGTCCAGCAAATGATCAGAAGAAAATTTAATGGATTTCAGGTTTTCTTCCAGGTAGGGGCTGAGTTCCTTTTCCTGCATCAACAGGTCGGTAAGCCCGATGATAGCATTGAGCGGGGTACGGATCTCGTGGCTTACATTGGAAATAAATGAAGACTTTGCATGGGTGGCTTCTTCGGCTTTTTCTTTGGCCACTTTTAGCTCACTTTCCATTTTTTTCCGCTGGGTTACATCATAAACAATGGCATGGATCAATACCCTGCCTTTAATTTCAATGTGGCTGTTGTAAACTTCCACATCGCGGATCTCTCCGTTTTTCAAGCGGTGCCTGAGCAAATGATAAGTCCGGCCTTCCTGTTTGGCCTGTTGCTCTTCTTTTATGATTTCTTCCCGGGTAAGGATGTTGATATCTTTGTAGTTCAGATTCTTAAACTCTTCATTGGAATATCCGTAATATTCTGAGGCAGCATCATTTGCATCCTGGATGATCCCGGCATCAGGGTCCAGGATAAGCATGGCTACGGCATTTTTAGAAAACAGGCTTTTGTAGCGGTATTCGCTCTCGCGGAGCATTTGTTCGGCATACTTCCTTTCGGTAATGTCGGTATGGGTTCCGATCACCCGCACCGGCCTGGATTCCGAATCAAAAATAACAGTCAACCGCAGGTGAATCCATTTGTATTTCCCGTCCTTGCACCTCAGCCTGTGATCGGTTTCATAATTGGGAACTTCCCCTTTCCTGAGTTTACCCAGTAAGCTTTTGACTTTTTCCTGATCCTCAGGATGAATCTGATTGATCCATGCTTCCAGATTATTGGGAATTTCTGAGTCTTTGTATCCGAGCATCTCTTTCCACTGGGGAGACAGGTAGATCTCGTCCTTTTCAAGATCATGGTCGGAAATACCATCATTGGCGGCCAGCACAATCAGGGAATACCTTTCTTCGGCCTCTATAAGCTGCTGTTCAAATTTCTTTTTTTCAGTGATATCCAAAGCAGTGGCAAGGAAAGCAGCTTTTCCCTGGTAATCAATTAGTCTTGCCGAAAAATCAACCCATACCTCTCTATCCGATTTGGTCTTCAATTGAAACTCAAGTCGCATGGTTTTTCCGTTTCGCTTCAAAAACCAGTTTTCGGTATTGAGTTCCTTGAGGCTGTGGGGATGAATGAGCTCCCAAATCTCCATGCGCAGCAGTTCTTCCCGGCTGAAGCCGGTAAGCTTTACCAGGGCCAGGTTCACATACCTGAGATAATAATCCTGGAAAATGATCATGGAAGTTGGAGAAGCATCCATTAACTCCTCAAAACGGTTTTCATTGGCCTGTTTTTTTCCCCCGAAAATACTTTGACGAATAATGAAAAACCCAAGCAAAACCAACAGCACTACCAAAACAAGGACCATGATCACAAAAAGATCAAATACCGCAACAAGCGGCAAGCCTGTGGTCTTAAGCAGGAAAGTATCCAGGAAAAAAGCAGGGGTACTCAAAAAGGCAGGTGTAAAGCCGGCTGTGTATTTTATGGTTTCAAACCCATTGGTGGGAGAAACAGGGCAAAACAATTCCTTGTTCCTTTCAGCAAAATCATCATGATCTGAAAAGAGGGAGTGCTTAACATACGCAAACTGTTCCTTTTCAGCAGGGGGCGCAAAGCCTGAATGGGCTTCTATTACAGGACAGTATATGATTAAGCAACCAATTACAAAGAGTAATAGTTTTTTCACGCAATGGGTTTAGTTTAACATTATTACTTGTCGGACAATCAAGCATTAATCGCAACAAATATACAAAAAAATAATCGCTTTTCAACCAATTTGGTTAGACATACAAAAGAAAAAGTTAGACTAAAAAACAACCCCTTCCAAAGTGCTTATTTTCAGGTTAAAACAAAATGATAAAAAAATAAAAAAAATCAGGAAGGTAGAAATTTTTATTTAGACTTAATATAAATAAGGTGTTCCGGGACCTTACAGGATTCATTAAACAGAAGAAAATCAGGAAATATTAACAGTTTCAACATTTTGTTTAAGAGGAATTTTGATTAAATCAATTAAATAAAAATTTGGAACAAAAAGTGTATTTCAAATAAAATCAACTTTTTCAGGGAAATCAGATAAACTGCAAACGAACTTCCTTAAGAAATTTTTCTTCGAGTATGCGGGCAATTTTTTTCATAACGGTTCTCCGTATTTCCAGCTCAACAGGAAGGTTGGGATCCTGATGTGCCACATTAATGGCGGTTCCTACCCAGATGTTGATTTCATCGCTGTCGAGTATCATCTTTACAATGCGGTCGGCAGGGCCTTTTCCAAGGTCGGTCCTGTCGCTGTGCTTTTCTAGGATTCCTGAAACCTTGCTCAGCGTGAGAATCCCTTCAGTAACCAGGTCTATTCCTTCCATTTGGGAAACGGGAGGCAAATCGGGGTCATCAAATTCAAGGGTATCTTCGATGGGTATGTCCAGTTCCCTGGAAACAATATCTGCAGTGGTTCCACCGCACAGGATTTTTTTTCCAGAAAAGTCTTTTACCACATTGGCCAGTTCGCGGTCTTTTTCCTTTTCGAAGGGAGGCCCTGAGCAAAGCAGCAACCTGCGCGGCTCCCTGAAGTATATCACAACACTGCTGATATCATCCTTTGCCTGGTAACCATCATTGGAATGGGCTTTATTAACCACGGTGGAAGCCAGCCGGTCTGCTGAAATTTCCGGATTATCCTCAACGCTCTTTTTTACAAGCGACCTGACATTTTCCAGTCCCCAGCCAAGCAGGTATTTTCCTTTGCCAAGCCCCGACTGGGTAATTCCGTCGGAAAGCATTATTATGCGGTCTTCTTTACGGGCTTTGAAGGTACAGGCTTTTATCTCCTTACCCTCGTGCTCACCTGATTCAAGGGTAATAAGCTGCCATTCTGGCTCAAAAAAATCATTATCCCTCAATACGATGCTTTCGGGATTATCATAATTAATAATGGTTGTTTGTCCCGACTGTTCAATATCTATTATAGTAAAAGTAGAATAACTGATTTTGCGCTCACTGCAGACCGGCAGTGTATTCATAATGATTTCGGCAATCTTGTGGGCATCCTTATGTTCTTTGGTGAAGTTCAGCGCCATGGTAGCCGTGAGGGAGGCCAGCAGGTTGGCCTTTACACCATGCCCCATGCCGTCGGAAAGCACCCCAACAGTACGTCCCTCTTCCTTCACTTTTTGTGAAACAAAAACATCCCCGCAGATTCGCTCACCGCTATGGCTTTTTTGCTGAGAACCTACTTCTATGTAAAACAACTCATTCATTGGAAAAATCAGGGCTTTTGGATCTTGCTGTAGGTTTCAATAATGGAGTTAAGCATTTTTTCGGTATTGCTGGCGCCCTCTCCAAGCAAAAAGGCAATATTCTGAACCATTTTCAGGTTTTCATCAATCACTTCGCTCACACGGTTGATGATCTCTTCCTGCCGCACTTCAGCGACATACATGTCTCTGAAAACCGCTCCAACAATTTTTCCAGGCTTGAGGGAGTAAACGCTTACATTGAGCAGTCCTTCTCCGTATTGCACATCTTTTCCTACCACATTTTCATCATTTTCAAGCACATAGGTAAAAAGGTTATAAATGTTGTAGGGTAAAAGTGTTTTCAGGTCGGCCCCTTTCAACCCGGGAATCACTTCATTAACCATTTCTGCATCTTCTCCAAGCACTTTTACAAAGCTGCCGTTGGATTCAATTACTTTCAATTTGTCGTTAACAATGACGGCTGCCGAAGGAAGGTTTTGAAGCAGGGCAGAGGTGGTTTCCAGGGCCAGTTTAATTTTCTGGTTTTCATTGGAAAGGGTTCCTTCATTCTCTTTAAGGGCATCAACCTGCTTCTTTAGCTTTTCATTATTGTTTTTGAGGGTTTTTATGTAATCCTGCTTGCTCTTGAGGGAATAATTCAGGCACATTTCGGGTTTGGTAAGGCCCTGGCTGATGGATGCGGCAAATTCGCGACAGCTCCTGTAACCACAGGCATTGCAGGATGCTTTTTCATCAAGGCTTTTCCCAAGGCTTTTCAGGATCTCTTCCACACGGTCATCACCAGGATAGGGCAGTCGCTGATCGTCTTTTTTAAAGGTTTTGGAAAAATCAAGGGAAAGAAACTTTTTCATGTTCGCATCCCATTTCTTTTTATCAAAATCCTTCAACCTTTTATTGGCGTAGTCCACCACCAGGGTACGCCTGAGAAATTTCTGGGATTTACTGGTGTTCCCAGGACCCATCAGGCAACCTTCATTATAAAAAATATTGAAATGCTTGCGGATAGACTCCGTATTATCATTGAACTCATCAACTGCTTCCAGCATGTTGTTTTTTCCGTCGGTGGTGATGACCATACTTTTCAACAGATCCTGGTCAATACCGGCAGCATACAAAATACCCGGGCTCAAGGGGTAAAGGGAACCCAGGTTGCCAATGGGCGGGTCAAAATCAGAATACTCTACCTTGCTTTCCTTCACATTATAATGCCTGAACATTTCCCGCAACTCCTGAAAGGTAAGCACAGCATCCACCTTTCCGTCATCATCAAATAACCTGGCTTCATGTTTTGTTGATAAACAAGGGCCGATAAAAACCACCCGGAGGTCTTTGCCATAAGCTTTCCTCACCACCTTTGCAGTGGCAGTCATGGGTGTAACGATGGGAGCAAGGTTATCGGTCAGTTCGGGGTAAAATTTTTCCACATAACTTACCAGGGTAGGACAGTTGGCCATTAAGTAATATTTGCCCTTGAAGTTGCCAATAAGATCATGATACTTTCTGGCAACCAGGTCAACTCCAAAAGACACTTCGCTAACATAGTCGAAGCCAAGGGTACGGATCATTTCCACAAATTTGCGGTAGTCGGTAATGTCGGGAAACTCTCCGCTTATGGCAGGGTCTACAATGGCAGCAACTTTTTCGCCAGACTCCAGCAAATCGATGGTTTCCTTTACGGATTTGACATAAAAAACCGCCGATGCGCTGCAAACCGAAAGACAGCTGCCGCATCCGATGCAACGCTTGTGGTTAACCTCCGGCATTCCGTCGCTTGACCGGGCAAAAATGGCATGCACCGGACAGGCCCTGATGCAGGCATATGACTGGGTACAGCGGGAATGATCTATTTCAATAACTTGCATTTCACCCGGTTTGGTTTATGTAAATACTTGATAGATAAAACTTAACAGACGGGTATTGAATCCTTTCCTTTAGTGGGTGTTTAAACCGACCAATTCCTGCTCAAGAATATCCTGAACATTGGAAGAATCTACCTTGCGGTAAATGCTGTCCCCGATTTTGAGAATGGGACCGTTTTCGCACTCTCCAAAACAATGAGACCCCTTAAACAGTACATGGCTCTCCAGACCTTTCTCTTTAAGGTATTCCTGGATTAGGGGAAGGGTCTTTTTATTGCCACGGGAAAAACAACTACTGCCCATGCATATAACGATTTCAAGGTTTGGGCTGCTCATGTCCAAAATGTTATTTCCTGAAATAAATTTTATTAAGAAAACAAAAATACAGAATCCTTTCCGAAAAAAATAGTTAACAGCTTAACATCTTGCCTTTATAATCATTTTTAAGAATTAATCTAAATAACATTTAGCCTTGTAAGCTCTGTTTTTATGGTAATTACTAGCAATATTCCTAAAATTTTGATTATTTTTGTTGAAAACAAAACCGCAATTTACCGGGCTGCCAATGGCACTTTTTCAGCGCTTTTTTCCATAAAAATTTGCCATTCGCCTTTAATTGTGAAAAAAATATCAACTTTCCGCCCATGAAACCTGAATTAGATGGAATTTTTCAAAAATTTCCCAATCGCCAGCGGGAGGATTTAATACCCTTGTTGCAGCAAATCCAGGATGATTTCGGGTATTTATCCAATCAGATCATTACCGGTGTGGGTGAATACCTGGGCATTAGTGTCAACAAAATATACGGGGTGGCCACCTTTTACGACAACTTCAGGTTTGGGCCTGTAGGCCGCTATCATATCAGGGTTTGCCACGGCACGGCCTGCCATGTTGCGGGTACCTCCACCATATTGCAGGAGCTGGAAAAGCAGCTACGCATAAAGCCCGGAGAAACCGATAAAGAAGGTCTGTTCAGCCTGGAGGTGGTTTCCTGTATCGGAGCCTGTGGCCTGGCTCCTTTGGTGGAAATCAATGAAGAATATTTTACTCATCTGAATCTGGAAAAAATCAAGGACCTCCTTGCAGGATTCCGGGAAAAAGAGCAAGATACCTATGAAAGTTAACACAGGGGAAGACGTCAAAAAACTTCTTGTTGAGCAGGTGCTTTTAAGCCCTGAAACTGAACCTTCCCGTGAACTGCAGAAGGAGCTTTCTTATATCGGAGGTGAAAGGGTTCACAGGCCTGTAATTTATGTGGGTATGGGAACCTGCGGGCGGGCTGCCGGTGCTGCCAAAACCTTCCAGGCCATAAAAAACTACCTGGAAGAACACCAGCTGCAGGTACACCTTACCGAAGGGGGCTGTGTCGGACTGTGTTCGGCCGAACCCATTGTTGACATTCAGCTTCCGGGAAAAGCCAGGTTATCTTTTTCCAAAATCACCCGGGACAAAGTAGAACATCTGCTGGACGAGGTTATGAACAACAACCTTCCTGATTTAAATGTTATCGGGCAGTATCAAAGCGATATTCATCAGCTTTGGGAAGGAGTCGGATTTATTGAAGACCATCCTTTCTTTGCCAACCAGCAAAAGTTTCTTTTAAAAAACTGTGGAATTACCGATCCGGTTGCCGTTGACCAATATATCGCAAGGGGAGGGTACCAGGCATTTTCCACGGCCATCGCCAAATATACCCCGGCACAGGTATGCAGTGTTATTGAAGAAAGCGGGCTGGCAGGCCGTGGTGGTGGTGGCTTTTCTACCGGAAAAAAATGGGCCGCAGCCCTGAACACGGTCAGCGAACAAAAGTTTTTCGTTTGCAATGCCGTTGAAAGCGACCCGGGCAGTTACATGAACCGGGCCGTAATTGAAAGCAACCCGCACGGACTTATTGAGGCGGCCCTGTTGGCTGCATACGCCATCGGGGCATCCAAGGCTTTTATTTTTATTCGCAAGGAATTTAAGCTCGCCATCAAGCGGCTGAAAAAAGCCATCGAAAATGCCAAGGAATACGGGCTGATCGGACACAACATCTTCGATTCCGGTGTCAATATCGATATCATTGTAAAGGAAGGAGCAAGGGCTTTCGTTTGCGGTGAAGAAACCGCACTCATCAACAGCCTTGAAGGCAAACGGGCCATGCCCGCTTCCAAACCGCCTTATCCGGCTGTTAAAGGCTTATGGAATAAGCCCACTATTGTTAACAATGTGGAAACCCTGTACAATGTCCCCCTCATCATGAAAAACGGGGCCGAATGGTTCCGCAAAACGGGAAATGAAACCAGCAAGGGAACCAAACTTTTCACCCTTTCCGGCAAAGTAAACCATTACGGCACCATAGAAGTACCCATGGGAGTTTCTTTCCGGGACATCATTGATAAAATAGGGGGAGGGATGAGCAATGGAAAAAATTTCAAGGCCATTGTGCTGGGAATAAACAGCGGGAGTTACATTGTAGAGGAAACCCTTGATGTTAAAGTTGATTTTCAAGCATTGCGCAAGATAGGGTCTGCATTGGGCAGTGGCGCATGCGTGGTGGTTGATGAAACCACCTGCATGGTAGACCTGGCAAAGTTCTTTACCGCTTTTTTCCAGAAAGAAAGTTGTGGAAAATGCATCCCCTGCAGGGAAGGGACTGCCAGAATGCTGGAGGTAATGCATGGGGCAACCCGTCGTCCCGCCGGAAAAAATTCGCATCAGCCCCTGGAAAGGTTTAAGGGAGTGATGCAGCTTAAGGGACTTTCTTCAGTAATCAAAGACACTTCATTATGTTCTCTTGGAAAATCTTCCCCCAATGCCATCCTCAATACACTGAAAAACTTTAAAAAAGAATTTGACGCCCATATTTTCGAGAGAAAGTGCCCTGCCAATGTTTGCAGGGACCTGCGCATTTTTTTGATTGATGTGGATCAATGCACCGGTTGTGCGGCCTGCTTTAAAAAATGCCCGGTTGATGCCATTATAGGCTCGCCTAAGTATCCCCACTTTATAGTGGATGAAAAATGTATTGGATGCGGAACCTGTTACGAAGTTTGTAAATTTAATGCGGTGATTATCAAATAAAATCATCAACAGTACCGGTATGGATTTTAAAATTGAAGTCAACAATAACCTCATCAGTGTGCACGAAGGCGAAACTTTACTTTCAGCCCTCTGGCGCAACGGTTTTAAAGTGCCCACACTGTGCCATATGAATCATTTTTCACCCACCGGAGCCTGCCGGCTCTGTGCTGTGGAAGTGGAAGGCAAGCGCGACCTTATCACCTCATGTTCCTATCCTGTGGAGAAGAACATGAAGGTTAAAACCAACTCTCCCAGGGTAATCAAAGCCAGGAAAGCCCTTGTGGAGCTGCTGCTTTCTAACCACCCCGATGATTGTCTTTACTGCCAACGCAACGGCAATTGTGAACTGCAATGGCTGGCGGAAGAAATGAATGTAAAAGAAAGGAAATTCTTTGGGGAAAAGAACCCGGATTACCCTGACCATTCAAGTACCAGTGTGTTTCGCGATCCCGGAAAATGTGTGCTGTGCAGCCGCTGTGTCAGGATGTGTGAAGAAGTTCAGAAGGTTACCGCAATTGATTTTATTTCAAGAGCCAACCAAACCAAAGTAAACAGCGCTTTCCACAAAGGGCTGAATGTTTCCAGCTGTATCAACTGCGGACAATGCATCATGGTATGCCCTACAGCGGCTTTGCTCGACATTTCCCACATTGAAAAGGTTCAGGCTGCATTGGACAGCGGCAAAAAGGAAGTCCTGTTTTTTATTTCCCCTTCCACGGCTGCTTCTGTTGCCGAACAGGTGGGTATAAAAAGCCAGCAGGATATTGCCGGAATCATCAATGCTGCCTTGAAAAAATGCGGGGCCGACAAGGTTTTCAACCTCGGTTTTGCTTGCGATATCAATGTTCTGGAGGAGTCCGCAATTTTGAATGACCATATGGCCAAAAATCTGGCCATGCCACTGCTTTCTTCCTGCTGCCCGGCATGGGTGCAATATGTTGAGGAATTTCGTCCCGAATGGCTCCCATTTTTAGCCCCTTCAAAGTCTCCGCAGCAGATTATGGGCACCCTGCTCAAAACCCATTATTCTGAAAAGCAAAAGTTAAATCCCGCAGGGGTATTCAGTGTTGCGGTAATGCCCTGTGTAGGAAAAAAATTCGAAGCTTCCAGGGAGGAAATGACCCGGCAGGGAATTTCAGGAGTGGACGCAGTATTAACGGTAAGAGAACTTTTCAGGTTTTTAAGAACTTTCGGTATTGACCTCAAAAGCCTTGCACCCCTTCAGGTGGACGAACCGTTTGAAAAAGCTTCCGCAGCTGCGTGGAAAATGGGCTATTCCGGAGGTAAAGCAGAGGCCGTTGCCCTGGAGTTGTATAAAATGAATAACAAAGGCAGTCAGGATGGTTTTAAGTTCTCGGTTTCTAAAAATCTTGCAGGCAAAAAGGAAACCAAAATCAAAAGCGGAAAGCAACAATTTGGCTTTGCCTGGACAAGCGGCATTGAGGAAGCCGATAGTTACCTTCAGCAAATCATAGAGGATAACAGAACCGATATTCATTACGTTGAAGTAATGGGATGTCCCGGAGGATGTGCCGGGGGCGGGGGACAACCCATAAGTCGCAATCCCGAAAAGCCCAAAAACCGGAAAAGGCTTTGCCAGGAAATGGAAAAAAATGCCCACTTTCTCTCAGCCGGAGAAAACCTTGCAGTAATGGACCTTTACATGGGAAAAGATGCAGCCCCGGGTTCTGAAAAAACCGGGGAATGGTACCATACCCATTTCCGGAAAAGGGAAGTGCTGAAATAATCTCATTTCCCAAAAAACAAAAAACATGCAAAAAAAAGATCAGAACCAATTTATATACACCGTTAAGGATCGATGCAAGGTATGCTACACCTGTGTAAGGGAGTGTCCTGCCAAAGCCATTAAGATCATAAACGGTCAGGCCGAAATCATCGGCAACCGTTGCATTGCCTGCGGAAACTGTGTCAGGGTCTGCAGCAGGGATGCCAAAATGTTTTCCTTTTCCATCGACCAGGTGAAAAAGCATTTGCAATCAGGGCAGAAAGTAGCAGCCATTGTAGCCCCCAGCATTGCAGGAGAATTTACCGATATTTCCGATTATCATAATTTCGTGGGAATGATCAAAGCCCTTGGGTTTGATTATGTCAATGAGGTGGCCTTTGGGGCCGAACTGGTCGCAAATAAATACAAAGAACTGTTGCAGTCGGGTTCCGACCGCCCGTTTATTTCCACAAGTTGCCCTTCCATTGTCAGTTACGTGGAGAAGCATCACCCCAACATCGTGGATTCCCTGATACCTGTTGTTTCACCCATGGTGGCCACGGCAAAGGTCTTGAAAAAAATGCACGGCGACGACCTGCGTGTTGTATTTATCGGGCCTTGCATTGCCAAAAAAGTGGAAGCGACCAACGATCAGTTCAAAGGGTTTATTGATGTGGTGATCTCATTTATTGAATTACGCCGGATGTTTTCTGAAAAAGGGATCAACGAATTCAATGTAACCCCATCGGAGTTTGATCCTCCCATTGCCGGAAAAGGATCGGTATTTCCCATCAGTGGCGGAATGCTTCAAACTGTTGACCTTGAGGAAGACTTCATCAAGGGTGAGATCGTGGTAGCCGAAGGACGCCACGATATCATTGAGGTGTTGCGCGAATTTGAGGAAGGTCATCTGGAGGCCAAAATGTTTGACCTGCTTTGCTGCAACGGTTGCATTAACGGGCCTGGCATGAGCCACAAACACCAGTTTTTCCACAAAAGAAAAAACATTTCAAATTTCGCCAAACGTAAATTTGACCGCCTCGACCTGGAGCAATGGCAGAAAAACCTTGACACCTTCCTGGAGCTCTCACTCACAAGGAAATTCCAGGTGGATGATCAACGTTTTCCGGATCCTCCCGACAGTGAAGAGATCAGAAAAGTACTGGCCGAACTGGGCAAAAAAGTACCTGAAGATGAATTGAATTGCGGGGCATGCGGTTACGACACCTGCTATGAGCATGCCGCTGCCATCCTGCAGGGTCTCGCTGAAACCGAAATGTGCCTGCCTTACACAATCGATAAACTGCATAAATACATTGAAGAGCTCGATATTTCCAATAAAAAACTGGCTTCAACACAGGCAGCCCTGAAACAAAGCGAAAAACTGGCCTCCATGGGACAACTGGCCGCTGGAATTGCTCATGAGGTCAACAACCCCCTGGGAGTGGTGATCATGTACAGCCATATTCTACTGGATGAACTGGATTCCAGCTCCCCCGTTTACCAGGATCTTAAACTGATTGTTGAGCAGGCCGACCGCTGTAAAAAAATTGTAGGCGGATTGCTCAATTTTGCCAGGAAAAGTAAGGTGACCATCAGCGAAGTGCCCATCAAACGCCTGGTAAAGAATGCCCTGAATGCCTTTGTTATGCCTGCAAATGTTAAGCTTGAAACCCATATTAAAACCCCCAACCCGGTAATTGAATGTGATCAGGACCAAATGGTACAGGTTTTCTCCAACCTGTTTAAAAATGCCGTTGATGCCATGCCCGATGGTGGTGAACTGACCATTACTGCCGAAGACCATGCCGGTGGTAATGAGGTTAGGTTTGAAATTGAAGATACCGGAATAGGAATATCCAAAGAAAACCTCGACAGGATGTTTGAGCCCTTTTTTACCACCAAGGAAAACGGAAAAGGCACCGGACTCGGTCTGCCCATCATTTACGGTATTGTAAAAATGCACCGGGGCAGCATTAAGGTTGAATCCAATGCCGACTCCGATACCGGACCTACCGGCACCAAATTTATTCTGACTTTGCCCAGAAAAACCGACAATGCGCCCGGTCCTACTGAAAAAAATAAACAGGAAGAAAAAAAATAATTGCCATGCTAAAGAAAGAAAAGAAAACCATATTGATTGTTGACGACGACTTCGATTATCTGTTTCAAATGAAAACAGCAATTCAGGATATGGGATTTGAAGTGATAACAGCAGATACCCAGAAGGAAGCGGAGGCGATTATCGAAAAAACCCGACCCGACCTGGCCATCCTCGACCTTATGATGGAAAACCAGGATACTGGTTTTATCCTTTGCCATAAAATAAAGGAAAAATACCCACAGGTTCCTATTATCATTGCTTCCGCCGTTACTGCTGAAACCGGTATGCTGTTCGATGTTACCTCAGAGGAAGAACAGGACTGGATAAAAGCGGATCTGTTTCTTGATAAGGGGATCCGCATGGACCAGTTGCACAAGGAAATCAATAAACTTTTAAAAATCTGAACATGGAAAAACTCAACCTGTTGGTGGTGGATGACGAGCCTGGCATAAGGGGTGGAGTTACCCGCATCCTGGAGAATTTTTCGGTGAGTTATCCATTCATGGATGAAGACTTTGAATACAATATTGATGAAGCTGCAACAGGAGAAGAAGCACTGGAGCTAATTAATAAAAACAAATACGACATCGTTCTGCTCGACAACAAGCTACCCGGGATTCAGGGCATTGATGTATTGGAATACATCAACAAAAAGCAACTGGACATTGTGGTGGTGATGATCACCTCATACGCATCCCTTGATCTCGCCGTAAAGGCCACAAAACAGGGTGCATATGATTTTGTACCCAAACCATTTACCCCTAAAGAGCTCAGGGCTTCGGTGGAAACCATCACCAAGCAGCTGTTTTTGCAGCGCATGACCCAGAAACTTAATATTGAAGGGCGACAGGTGCGGTTCCAGTTCCTATCGGTGCTGTCCCATGAGTTAAAATCCCCAATCAATGCAGTGGAAGGATACCTGAAAATGATGCAGGAGAAAAAGGCCGGGGATAACCTAAACGACTACATGGAAATGATTGACAGGGCTTTGTTCAGAATACAGGGCATGCGAAACCTTATCCTGGACATGCTCGATTTTACCCGCATCGAGTCCGGCAAAAAATCACGCAATATTGAAACCATTTTACTTTGCGAAACTGCCAGACAATGCATTGATTCTTTCCAGCCGCTTTCCATTCAAAAAGATGTGGATATGTACCTGAACTGTTCGGAGAAAATCGAAATGAAAGCCGACAAGCAGGAATTGGAGATCATTTTCAACAACCTGATTTCCAACGCCATAAAATACAACAAACAAGGAGGCAGAGTAGATGTAAATTTATCCCGGGAAAATGGTGATATCATCATTAGTGTTGAAGACACCGGAATAGGAATGGAAGTAGAAGACAAGGAAAAACTGTTTGAGGATTTTGTGAGGATAAAAAGCGAACAAACCAAAAATATCAGTGGCAGTGGACTGGGACTTTCCATCGTAAAAAAACTAACCGAGTTTTATAAAGGTGAAATTTCCGTTGAAAGCACCCCCGGCAAAGGCAGCTGCTTTACCATCAAATTTGAAGAAGAGTAATTTTTTTAAAACCCGCATTAAAAAAATGGCAAAAAATAAAACACCAGACCTCCCCGGTAAAACCGTTGAAAGATTGAGTCAATACCGAAGAGTTTTATACAACAGTACTGAAGAGGGCAAAACCAATATTTACTCTCATGAGCTGGCCAAAATGATGAACCTTACCCCGGTGCAGGTTCGAAGAGACCTGATGCTGATCGGCTATTCCGGAAGCCAGAGCAAAGGTTATCTGATAAAAGACCTCATCGCCCTTATCGGACAAATCATTGACAGCGAAAAAGGTGAAAAAATTGCCATTGTCGGGATGGGAAACCTGGGCCGGGCCATCACCAGTTACTTTACCGGGAAAAGGGAAAAACTTTTTATCGCTGCGGCCTTTGATAATGACCTTCAAAAAACCGACAGGATGATTTCAGGGGTTCCCTGCCATCATATAAATCAAATCAAAGAAGTTATTGAAAAGGAAAACATTCAGATTGCCGTGCTTACCGTGGCACCCGAAGCCACCCATAATGTGGCCAAAACGCTGCTTGATGCGGGAATTAAAGGCATTCTTAATTATACCTCGGTACCTCTTACTGTTCCTGAGCATGTGCATCTTGAAGAATACGACATTGTAACCTCATTGGAAAAACTGGCTTTTCTGGTGAAGAAATAGAAATACCTTGTACTTTTGCCCATAATCTGAAAAATGCAGCAAAAATTACAAAAACAAAATACATTAAACCTCCATGACTGACATTAAACACACAGGAAGATGATAGTTTGGAAAACAAAAGGTTATACATTTGAGAGATAAAACCATGGATCTTGCTGATGAAACTCCTCTGTGGAACTCTGTGTTACAAAAATATTACACAGAGACCCACTGTAAAACACAGAGGAAAACAGAGAAAAGTTAATTGTGATGCTCTCCCGAATGCTCAGGACAGGCATCTGACCGATTAAATCAAATAAAATTCGCATGAAAGTTTTTAACAATACAAGCCAGGCTGCCGGAAAAATAAAAAATGCCGTGGTAACTACCGGTTCTTTTGACGGTGTGCATATTGGACATAAAATAATCATTAACCGCCTGAATCAGCTGGCCAGGGAACAAAACGGTGAGTCAGTCCTGATCACTTTTCACCCTCACCCCAGAAAAGTCCTTTACCCGGAGCAAAAAGACCTGAAACTCATTAATTCCCAGGAAGAAAAGATTGAATTACTCTCCAAAGCAGGATTGGATAACCTGATTGTTATCCCCTTTTCTGTGGAGTTCAGTAAAACCACCTCCCACGACTTCGTCACCAAAATCCTGATTGGCGAACTGGGTGCCAGGATTATCGTTATCGGCCACAACCACCACTTTGGGCACAACCGAAAAGGAGATTATTCCTACCTGCACGCACTGAGTAAGGAATATGGTTTTGGAGTAGAAGAAATACCCCTTAAAGATATTGAAAACGAAATTGTTAGCTCAACAAAGATACGCAGGGCATTGCTTGAAGGAAATATACAGCGTGCCAATGCCTATCTTGATCACCAGTATATTATTGCTTCCAGGCTTACCAATGGAAAGGGCTTTCCGGGAATGAGCGCTATGAAAACCATTAGTTCCCTTATTACAGAAGAAGAAAAACTCATCCCGCCACCGGGGATCTATGCAACCAATTTGTTTCAGGGCGAAAACTGTCTAAAGGCCATGAGTTTTGTGCTTGAAAACAAACAGGGCCAACGCTTTGTGGAATCCTCGCTGATTTACGACCAGTTCAATGAAAAAATTGACCATGGCACCTTGTATTTTTACAAGAAAATAAAAGACGGCAATCCTTTGAACAATGGTGAAATATCAGGCTCCAGTGTTGAAGAAGCCCGGGAAATGATCGAAGAACTGATTTACTGAAAAAGAGAAAGGCTTTTTCCAGATGTCCGACAAACAAAAAATAACCGTTACATTTTTAGGAACCGGCACCTCAACCGGAGTTCCTGTGGTGGCCTGCGATTGCAAAGTGTGCACCAGTGAAGACAAACGCGACCATCGCCTCAGAACCTCAGTAATGGTGGAAGTGAACGGACACAGATTGATCATTGACTGCGGACCGGATTTTCGCTACCAGATGATCAGGGAAAAAGTGGAAGATATTTCGGCCATCCTTTTTACCCATGGGCACCGCGATCATATTGCCGGACTGGATGATGTCAGGGCATTTAATTACGTGCTCAACAAAACTGTAGACATTTATGCCACCCAATCTGTGATAGATTCCATTAACAAAGAATTTCCCTACATTCTTCACGAAAAAAGGTTTTTCGGGGCCCCGCAGTTGCGATTCAACATCATAAAAAATGAACCTTTTTCTATTAATGGCCTGCCCATACTGCCCATTGAGGTGCTGCACCATAAAATGAGCGTTTTTGGTTTCAGAATAGGAGACTTTACTTACATTACCGATGCCAGCCATATACCAGATGAGGAAAAGGAAAAAATATTCGGATCCAAAGTTCTCGTAATCAATGCCCTGAGAAAGTCCAAACATATTTCTCACTTTTCCCTTGAGGAAGCCCTGAAAGAAATCCGGGAAATCAACCCCCGTGAAGCATACATTACCCACCTGAGCCATTTTATGGGCGTACACAGCCAGATTCAGGAGTCCCTCCCGGAAAATATCTTCCTGGCCCATGACGGATTGAAAATCGATATTTAAGTATTTAAGGCATTTAAACCATTAATTGCATTTTTTATGGGTTTGGAGGCCTCCACCTTGAAAACTTTGCGTAATTTTGTATAAGAAAATTAATTGTTTCCAATGATATACCACCCTCAGCAATACCGGATAAAAGACAAAAGGATGCAGCCTTTTATCGATCCCGATGAAATTTGGGATTACATTAACAATACAAAGGCTGATAAAGACCGTGTCAGGGAAGTGATCAAGGCTTCCCTCGACAAAAAACGTCTTTCCCTGGAGGAAACTGCCGTATTGCTTAATGCCACGGACCCTGATTTAATTGAAGAGATAAAGGAAGGGGCCCGCACCCTGAAGGAAAAAGTATACGGTGAAAGAATCGTATTGTTTGCCCCCCTTTATGTCGGGGATCTTTGTACCAACAATTGCCAGTATTGTGGATTTCGCTCCTCCAATAAAGAAACCAAACGCCTGACCCTTAGCTCAGAAGAGCTGGTTACCGAAACCAAAGCCCTGATTGACCAGGGCCATAAGCGCCTGATCCTGGTTTATGGCGAGCATCCAAAATATTCTCCGGAGTTTATTGCCGAAACTGTAAGAATTGTTTATGGTGTAAAACACAACAAAGGCGAGATCAGGAGGGTAAATATCAATGCCGCTCCTTTCGACATTCCGGGCTTTCGCACCATAAAGAGCGCAGGAATAGGAACTTACCAGATATTCCAGGAAACCTATCATGAGCCTACTTATGCAAAGGTTCACCTTGGGGGCGTTAAAAGGAATTATGAGTGGAGGCTTACTTCACTTGACCGGGCGCAGGAAGCCGGTATCGACGATGTGGGGATTGGGGCTTTGTTCGGACTCTACGACTGGAGGTTTGAAGTAATGGGCCTGGTTAGGCACGTAAACCATTTCGAAGCGGTTTATAATGTTGGACCCCATACCATTTCTTTCCCAAGGATTCAAAATGCCATGTCCCTGGATATTGATAAAACCAATATTGTTAAGGATGAGGATTTTGTGAGGCTGGTGGCCATTCTCAGGCTGGCGGTGCCTTACACCGGAATGATTCTTACAGCCCGTGAACCTGCCCACACCAGGAGCCAGATCCTGCGATTCGGGGTATCCCAAATCGATGGTGGTACCAACCTGGAACTTGGGGGATATTCCAAAGAAAGAAAACCTGAACAGGATCTAAGCATGGAGCAGTTCCAGATAAACGATACCCGCTCGCTCAACGAGATTATGGACGAGCTTATCAAATCGGGTTATATCCCCTCATTTTGCACCGCCTGTTACAGGCTGGGACGCACTGGCGAACATTTCATGGAATTTTCCGTACCTGGCTTCATAAAAAGGTATTGCTCCCCGAATGCTTTGCTCACCCTGGCCGAATACCTCGAAGACTATGCTCCCGAGGATACCAAAAAAGCAGGCTATAAACTGATTGATGAAAAAGTGGACGAGCTTTCCAAAAGTCAAAAAACCGATAAGCTCAGGGAAAAGATCCAACAGGTAAAACAAGGTAAAAGAGATTTATATTTCTAAAAAACAGCAGCTATGCAACAAAAAACCATGGTGCTTGGAATTTTGGTGATTGACCGGATCAAGGAAGCCGGAAAAACCCAGAAGGTTTTGACAAAACACGCCGGGGTGATCCGCACCCGCCTGGGGTTTCATGAATTATCGGAAGATATTTGCAGCAGGGTAGGTACCATTCTGCTGGTTTTACAAGGCGATCCCCAAAAATGGGAAAAACTGGAAAAAGACCTTGGAGAAATCGGCGGAATTGAAATACAGAAAATGAAATTTGATTATTTATTCGAAAAAAATTGAATTATGTCCGAAATCAGAATTCTTGGGGTATTGGTTGCCGAAAGAAGTAAGGCTGCAGTTCAGGTACAGGAGGTTTTGACCAAATACGGCTGTACCATTAAAACCAGGCTGGGAATAAATGAGCTGGATATGGACAATTGCGATGGTTGCGGTTTGATATTGCTCGAACTCATGGGCGACCCTGAAGAATGCATGCGCCTTGAAAATGAACTTTGGGCCATTGACGGAACCAAAGTGCAAAAAATGGTATTTTAAAAAACTAAAAAAGAATAGTTATGGCCAAACTGGTTCATTTTTCGGAAGCGGCATCACTGGCATTGCATGCCATGGTGCTCATAGCCAAATCGGATAAGCATGTTAACGTAAATACCCTGGCTGAGCAAATGGGGGCATCACGCAATCACCTGGCCAAAGTTTTGCAGCAATTGGTTAAGTACAACTTTTTGCGTTCGGTAAGGGGTCCGAGCGGAGGATTTGTTTTGAATAAAAAACCTTCGGAAATTACCATCCTGGATATTTACGAAGCCATTGAAGGCAAAATTGACGTGCAGGAATGCCCCCTTGACAGGCAAATATGCCCTTTCAACAAA
>SLRE01000016.1 GCA_007131125.1 Bacteroidales bacterium
CGGCATTGATAAAGAAAAACAATTCATTTTCAATCACCGGGCCCCCAAGGCGCAAACCGGTCTGGTATTCGTTAAAGTCTTCAATGGGACTTTCTTCTCCCAGCAAATCGCCGCTGATAAAGTCCTGATTACGACCATAGTAATAGGCTGAGCCTTCAAAGGTATTTGTACCACTGCGGGTTACAGCATTAATGGCTCCACCGGTAAAGTTACCCTGACGGACATCAAAAGGTGCAATGGCCACCTGGAATTCTTCGATCGCATCAAGGGAGATAGGGTTTCCGATGGTGGGAATCGCATCGCTTCCCAGTCCAAAACGATCGTCAAAAGTAACACCATCGATATGAATGGCATTTCTGCGTCCGCTTCGACCTGCAATGTTGTTGCCACTTACCTGTGGGCTCAACCGGGTGTAATCCTGAATACTCCTGCTAATAGAAGGAAGGGCATCCAGCTGATCGCGGCTAACCCTGGAGCGGGCACCGGTGCGGTTGCTTGAAATCAAAGCATCCCGCTGGGCAATGATGGCTACTTCTCCCAGTTCCACGGCCTCATCAACCAGTTCAAAGTTAATGGTGTATTCCTGACCGAGCTCCAGGTTGATTTCCGTTTCTTCGGCACTGCCGAAGCCAACAAAGGAAGCTCTAACCGTATAAGGCCCGCCAACCCGAACGTTGCGCAGGTTAAAACGGCCATCTGAACGGGTTACGGTACCATACTCAGTACCCGAAGGTACGTGGGTAGCAATAATGGTAGCCCCGGGCAAGGTTTCCCCGGTGTTTGCATCCCTTACTACTCCATTAAAGTTTGCTCCAACAGGAGCCTGCCCGAATGCTGCTGTTGTGCTAAACAACAATAGCATCAGGGAAACAAGTCCAAAAAACGTAACTTTTTGCTTCATTGTAATGTGGGTTTTGTGTTTAAAAGGTTAATAGTAGTGTGAAAGTTTTCTTGTTTAAAAAATGCAAAGTCAAAATTACAGCAAGCCCAATGAAAGAAAACCATTCTTAAGTTTAAGATTACCTTAAGTTTAATTTAATTGCGCGTTAAGAAAGTTAAATCAGTTTTCTGTCGGTAAAAATAAGGTAAATGCTTGTTTATTGGGAAAAAACTTATCAACGAAAAATTAACAATTCCCGTAAAAAAGGCTAAAACAGTATCATGGATCGCTTTGGGGAGGAAGAAAATTTTCCTTTTTTCAGGGTAAAGGCAAAGGTGGTACCCACCCCCAGGGTACTCCTTACGTTGATGGTTTGGTTGTGGGCCTCAATGATATGCTTTACAATGGCCAGCCCCAGACCAGACCCTCCTTCACCCTTCTGCCGGGTGCGGCTTTTATCGCCCCGGTAAAACCGTTCAAAAACCCTGGGCAGATCTTCCCTTGGGATTCCCACACCGCTGTCGGTTACCTCAACCAAAATGTGTTCATCCATATCAAAAAAGCTAATTTTCGTCTGCCCGTTTTCAGTACCATATTTAATTGAGTTCACCACCAGATTGATCAGCACCTGCTGTATCCTTTCGCGGTCGGCATACACCGGGATTGGTGTATCATAATTTCGGGCAAGGTAAATCCGGATATTTTTCTTCCCGGCTTTGATCTCACTGAACTCCATCACGTCTTTAGCCAGGGTAACCAGGTCGAAATTGGTGTATTTTGGCCTTAGCTCTCCCGACTCCAAACGGGCTATGGCTTCCAGGTCTTCAATGATGGAGATCATCCGGTTAATGCTCTGTTCCGAACGAAGCAGGTATTTTCTGTTTATGGCAGGATCTTCAAGGCCCCCGTCAAGTAAGGTCAAAACATAACCCTGAATGTTGAAAATAGGGGTCTTTAACTCATGAGAAACATTTCCAAGGAATTCGCGCCGATAGGCTTCCAGTTTTTTTAACTCTTCAATCTCCTTTTTTTTGTCATCGGCCCATTGCATAACCTCCTGGTTGGTCTGGCTCAGGATGTCTTCTTTATTATAGATCATGGCCTTCCTTTGCCCTTTGGGGGCCTTTAAGTCATGAATGGTTTTGTAGATCAGCTTGATCTTTTCATAAATAAACTTCTCTAATATTTGCTTAAAAAGGAAATAACAAAAAAAGAAAATTGCCAGGCCAGAAGCCAGTATATTTAGCACTGAAAAACCTATATACCCAAAGAGTACGAAAACAACCTGGATTAACAAAAACAACCCGGCCACAAGCAGGGCAGCATATCCTGATAGTTTTTTGGGAGAGTTAAATTTCATTACAACAAAAGCAGAACAAGATAAGAATAAAACTTACCGGAAGAATAAAAATATTCAAAATTCATGGAAAAATTGCAAACTTCTGGAGATCAATCTCAAACCAAAGTACATTTGGGTTTATTGCCCCTATTGGGATTCAAATTTATACCCCACACCCTTTACGGTTTTAATATTTTCAATTCCTAATTTCTCGCGCAGTTTTCTTACATGTACATCTATGGTACGATCGCCTACCACCACTTTATTGCCCCAGATGTTGGCAAATATTTCCTCCCGCGAAAATACCTTATTGGGTTTGGATACCAGCAGGGTAAGTAGTTCAAATTCTTTTTTGGGGAGGGATATCTCCTCATCGTCTTTTAAAATAATGTAGCGCTCTTTATCAATCACAATATTTCCTGCCTTGATAACTTCTGCGCCCTGTTCGCCCCATGAATATCTTCTTAGCAATGCTTTGACCCTGCTGATTAGCAAACCGGGCTTGATGGGTTTGGCAATGTAATCATCACCCCCGGCATCAAATCCTACCTGCTGAGAATAATCTTCATTGCGGGCCGTTAAAAAGGTAATGATTGTGCGTGACAGTTCAGGGATTTTTTTTAGTTCGCGGCAGGTTTCCATGCCATCCATCCCGGGCATCATCACATCAAGGATGATCAGATGAGGACGGATTTTTTTGGCAAGGGCAATGGCCTCCACACCATTGAGAGCGGTACTGACTTTGTAACCTTCCTTTTTCAGGTTATAGCCAACAAACTCCAGAATGTCGGGCTCATCGTCAACCAACAAAATAGAATAATCTTCTTTTTGCATGCAGGAGGGTTTTAAAAGTTTGGGTAGTCTTTTTCAAAAATAAAAATAATAAATGCCTGAATGGAAAATTTTTTGCTGTTGTATTTGCCTGAAAAATGAGCTTTTCAGCAAAAGGCTTCCTAAAAATCATGAATTAAAATTAACCTAAAATGCCAAACCGGACCGCAGGAAAAATATGAATTTATTAATAACTTAACAATGTCTTAATATTTAATTTAATTTAGGAGAAAACCACGTAAAAAATAGGTAACAGCACCAATCACCCCCTTTATATTTTTCTTACCTTGCTCAAAATTTTACCAGCGTTTTCTGAAGCAGGTTCCTCAGGGTTTTTGGCTGTGTAATGACCCAAAAATTAAATGTTATGATCTTTTGAAATACCCGCAATTTACTGTAAACCTTCACCAGGATGAATGTTTGGAAAACAAAACCTTATACTACAAATAAAAACCGGTTGCGATGTTTTCCCACATGGGCAGGACAGGCATCTGGCCGATTTAATGAAATAATTAAAACATGAAGAAGCGTCATATAATCCTTATCATTCTTTGGTCTGTTATTATCGGGGTTCCGCTTTTGCAAAGATTCTCATGGGAACTTACTCCAAAAAAACCTTTCAATGTTTTGTTTGTAAACAAATCGGTAACCGACTCCGTATCCTTATCCGCTTATGCAACCAACTGGGTACTTACCCACAGGAAATACGTGAAACCCGGAGGTTCTTTTTATGACCCCTTTAAGGATTATGTCGGCTTTTTCCCGAAGGAAGACCGCAATTTTCGCATCCGCGACCTGGAAGACAAGGATGAGGAGACTTTTCACCAGCTTGCCCGGGACCTTGACCTGGTTTATTTTGCCGACACTTACGGAGTGTATGCCCGTCAGTGGCACAACAACGACCATACGGTACTGCCCCACCACAAAATTTACGGAGGCCTCACCGAACGCGACCTGGACCTGATAGAAAACATGCTGGAGGAGGAAAAAATGGTCATTGCCGAATTCAACTTCCTCACCTCCCCTTCTCCAAGGGTTTTGCAGGAAAGGGCAGAAAGAATATTTAACCTTCGTTGGCAGGGGTGGAACGGAAGGTTCATGCCCAGCCTCGACAAGGCCGATAAAGACCGGGTGCCCGAATGGCTTATTGATTTGTATGAAGCCCAGAACAACAGCAAATGGAGCTTTTCCGAAAGCGGCATCATCCTGGTTCATGAAAACGGGCAATTGCTCGTTCTGGAATACCCGAAACATTTGAATACGCCTGTACCGGAAATCTCAACAACATTCCAGCACAGGCAAAATTATGGTATCCCCGGACGCATACCCTACCCCGGTTGGTTTGAAATCACCTTCCCCCGTTCACGAGCAATGGATGTGATTTCCTGGTTTGAAATCCCGGTAAATGAAGCCGGTAAAGCGCTTCTTGAAAAAAACAAAATTCCGGTGAAGTTTCCTGCTGCCTTCAGGGGGATCAATCACCCGGGCAAATTTTACTTTGCAGGGGATTTCGGCAAAACAGAGGTTCCCCAGCGTTTTGTCAAATTTAAAGGTTCCAGGTATCTTGAGCTGTTCCTGACCGATCTGCGCGACCCAACCAACCGCGAAGGCTTTTTCTTTGCCTATTACCTCCCGCTTTTTTCATCCATCCTCAAGGAAGAATACCAACAAAACACAAATTAACTTTAATTCTTTTGATCAATGAAAATCCGACAACTGACCTTTACCCTGATCATCGCAGTTTTTCTTCTTCCGGGATGCACCATCCTTGAGGAAATGGTTTCTTTTTCGCGTTGCGAGTTCCGCCTTGGCAGTGTTGAAAACATCACCTTTGCCGGTATCAATGTGCAGCAGGTCAGCAGTCTTTCTGACCTCTCCACTGCAGACGCCGCCAGACTGACCGGCGCTTTGGCAACAGGCACCCTGCCACTGAACCTGACCCTGAACGTGGATATCAGAAACCCGAACCAGGCCAGGGCTTCAATGAATCGCCTGGATTGGATCATGCTCATTGATGATAAACAGATTGTGCAAGGCACCTCCAGCCAGAGGGTGGAAATTGCTCCCAACGGTGGCATCTCCACTTTGCCCCTGTCCATTGAGGCAGATCTGAAATCAGCGCTTTCAGGCAAAACCGGTGATGCCCTCATTAATTTCGGACTTAACCTTGCCGGCGCCGGCAACCAGCCAACCCGCATCACCCTTCGCGCCAAACCTTTTGTTGAAGTGGGAGGAAGAGAAATTTCCTATCCCGGATACCTGGATATTGAAAATGAGTTCACTTCCAATTAAAAATGCAGGGCCGGTAAACTCAGGCCGAAAGAAAACAGGAAGATACCGGATTAAAAAAAAGTAAAAGAAAGCCCGAAAGACCATACCGTATTGTATTGTCCCCGGTTATACCATACCTTGGTTCCTCCCTCATGGGGCCTCAGGGGGGTAACTCCCTGCGAAAACCTGAGATGCATTTCCATGATTTCTCCTATGGGATAGTAAAGTCCTATCAAAGCATTGAGTTCAGCAGTGTTGAAGGGCCTTGAAGCGGTAAGGTCCATTTCCAGCCCGTTCTCCTCTTCAAAATGATCGACAAGTACCGACATGGACAACCCGAATTCTCCGGCCAGCCTGTCAACATAGGGCAATTCACCAAAAACAGAAAAATCAAATTTAAATACCACTGGAATTTCCACATACTGAAGATAAAACTTATAATCGCGGTCACCGGGCTCATCCGGAACTACGCGACTGCCTTTTTGCACATACATAAGCTCAAGCTGCAAAAAAGAATAGGTGGTAAGATGGGTATTGGTAAATACCGATGCAAACCACCCCAGTTTATCAGGCCCCGCGGCCCGGTCACCCGAGACTTCGCTGGCTGTAAGCCCGGCATTTATCCCCCCGTAAAACCTCTGCGCATAGCCGTCTTTGACTGTGGAAGTGAGCAATAAAAAAAGGATTACAAGGTATACGGTGTTTTTCATGTATTATTATTTTTACAACCACTTGATTTTATTTACTTTGTAAATGGCATCCCGGGTTCAAAGTTGTGGGAAGAAGGTAGAGTTAAACTCTATCCTCCACCTTCTATTCTCTTCCTTCAAGCTTCAATATTATCCTCGCGTGTATAAAAAATAACCGTGGATATTCCACCGGTAATGTTGTTTTATTGTTGCCCGAAAAATTACCTTCAAAGGACAATCATGACCATATTGCACCAGTTAATCCGGGTTTAAAACAAAATTAATTTTTTTAAAAGAAAACATCCTGCATACGGAGAAAAAACCTTTTCTTTAATTTTTTAATAAAAATTTGCTATTCCACAGAAGTTTTTTGGTGTTTTGTGCCTGTTTTTTGTTAAATTAGCAGTCTTAACCCGAAACGTTGAAAAAATAAAAAGCCCCTGCATGTTATGCAATCCGGTGAGGTGAGTAAAAGACAAGCCCCCTCCATGACGATGGATGAAGCCCTGGATTATTATAAGCAAACCCTGGAAGAATCCGTATTAATGGTCATCACTGATGACAAAGGGAAAATAACCTTTGTCAATAAGGGATTTTGTAAACTGTCGGGCTACACGGCGGAAGAACTAAAAGGCAAAACCCACCGGTATATAAACAGTGGCATGCATCCCTCTGCCTTTTTTCGTGATCTATGGGAAACCATAACCCATGGCAATATTTGGGAGGGCAACCTGATCAATAAAAAAAAGGATGGGAGTTTTTTCCGGATCAAAACCACCATCTATCCTTTTGTAAAGCAAAAAGACAACCCTTTTCACTTTATGGCCTTATCCAAACCCCTGGAGGAAAAAAATTCCGTGCCCGGGCAGGAAGGCGGAGATCCTTTCAAAGACCGGTTTTTATCGCAGGTGGGCCATGAATTGCGTACTCCCTTAAACAGCCTTACCGGACTCACAGGCATCCTGGCCCAGTCAGGGGTCAATGAAGAGCAGAAAAACTATTTAAACAAAATGGAGGATTCGGTTCGGCTGCTTTCGGCAATGATAGACGACCTTTTGCTGCTGAGCCGCCTGCCCGACCAGCCCCTCCCGCTTGAGCTCAAAGAGTTTTCACTAAAAAAAAACCTGCGCAATTTATTTCATATCCTGGAAGCCCGCAATGAAACCCAGAAAATCGAAACACATACCCAAATTGATCCTGATATCCCGGATCTTTTGCTTGGGGATCCTTTCAGGGTCAGCCAGATTTTGATTACCCTGGCTGAGTATTTTCTTTCATTTACCCAGTCCAATTGCATTAAACTCGCGGCCAGGTTGGAAAGAATTGAAGGAAAGTATTGTCAGATCATCTTTTTGGTGGAGGATGTTTTGGACAAAGCTGCCGGTGCCGACCCCATAACAGAAGAAGGCTTAACCCCGAAACCCTTTGCCATTGCCATGGAAAAAGTGTATGCCATCATCAAAGCCCTGGATGGTGAAGTCATTGCCAATCAGGGAGACGGGGAAAGTTTTACCTATGAGTTTTCTCTTCCTTTCCATGTTATTAAGCCAATGGAAGAACCCGGCCAAATTGACAAACCGGAAAAAACCCTTCCCGAAGATCTGAAAATACTGGTAGCCGAAGACGTCGAGCTCAACCAGTTTGTTATCAGGAAGCACCTGGAAAAACTTGGGGTGAATTTTGATTTTGTAAAAAACGGTATTTCCGCCATTGGAAAACTGAAAACTGAGCGTTATAACCTGGTTTTAATGGATATGCAAATGCCCATTATGGATGGATTGGAAGCCATGCGGGAAATAAGAAAGGACCCCGAGGCTCCCTACAATAACATCCCCATTATTGCCTTTACTGCAAGCATTTCTGAGAATGCCCCGGAAAAATGCCTGGCAGCCGGTGCCAACGATTATCTTCCAAAACCTTATAAAGTAGACAATCTTAAAGAAAAAATTTTTAAACTTGTATCTCCTAAAAACCATAAGCAACCCGAAAAACCCATGCATAAAGACCTTGACAAAAACTCATCCGGAAACGGGCAGGAAAAGCTGATCAACCTGGATTACCTCAACCAGTTGAGCGAAGGCGACGATGAATTCAGTGCCAGCATGATTTCCTACTTTATTGACAATACCCCGGATACCCTTGAAAGTTTGGAAGAGTTTTACAACAAAAAAGACTGGAAAGCCCTGCGAAATGCAGCCCATAAATTCAAACCGCAGCTAACCTTTATGGGCATTCATTCCATCCTGGATACTGTGGAGCAAATTGAGCAAAGTGCTTAC
>SLRE01000151.1 GCA_007131125.1 Bacteroidales bacterium
ACCGTTAATCCGAACAGCAAGGAATTTAAAGGTAAAATTCTTAAAGTCCAGTAACTCCCTGATGGACATCTGCTCTTTTCCGGGAAACTCTTCCGGACGGTTATTTAATGTAATCTTCATATTCAGGAGGCAATTTATTTTGAGTTTCTGAATCCAATCCAACTAATCTGTAATGAAACAAATATATTCAAAAGGATTTATTTCAGAAGTTTTTTCTGGCTTCCTCTTTCAAAAAATCCAGGGCCCGCCTGGTAGCCAGTTTTTCAACGCTCATCTCAAGCAATTTGTTGCTCAGGTCGGTGGCGGTTGCTTTGTCGCTCAACCTGGCGGCTGAAGTATTGATCTGTCTGATCATTTCCTCTTTGGCATTTTTTACCATTTCCCAGGCCTGTATGGAAACATAAAGTTGCTGGGAAAGGTTGTGTGAGAACTCATCACGAATGCTTTTTATCAGCAGCTGTTGAAACTCCTTTACCGACAAACCGGGCTGATGCACCCGCATCACCAGGCTGTTGGGAGAAATGCGCTCGAGCAGCAAAATGATCCGTTCATAGGCCTGCAACCTTAAGGGAAGTGAAATGCGGATCTTTTCAGCCATCAGGTCAAACTTGCGCTGCCGGCTCTGATTCTGAAAAAACTCCCTTAAAAGGTAATAAGCCGTTAAAAAAACCACTACCGAAGGCAGTACATATCTTAAAGAGTATAATAAATCCTGCATGAGAATATTTTTTTATGTTGCAAATATAAGGTCTTTTAAAAGAAAATAATACCTGATTGGGCATCCTATATAAGGAAAACCGCTTTATTCTTTTTTCTGAGCGGTTAATTTGCTAAATTTGCCGGTTTACATTTCTATAAACAACCTAAAATCAAACCATTATTCACCCATATTAACTTAATATTACACAATATCATGATAACATTATCCGACAGAATTAACCGATTGACTGAATCTGAAACCCTTGCCATGGCCAGGAAAAGCAGGGAGCTGAAAGCTCTGGGCCATGATGTGATCAACCTTAGCCTTGGCGAACCTGATTTTTTCACTCCTGACAGGATCAAGCAGGTAGCCAAAGAGGCCATTGATCAAAACTACAGCTTTTACACACCGGTGAACGGTTATCTTGACCTTCGCCAGGAAATCTGCAACAAGCTGAAAAGAGACAACGGCCTGGATTACTGCCCCGAACACATTGTGGTTTCTACCGGAGGCAAACAGGCCATTGCCAATACCGTAATGTGCCTTGTAAACCCGGGTGATGAGGTGATCATCCCTACCCCATACTGGGTCAGTTACAAGCAGATCGTAAACATGGCCGACGGAAAAGAGGTTTATTTAGATGCCGGAATTGAAAACAATTTCAAAATTACCCCTGCCCAGCTGGAAGAAGCCATTACTTCCAATACCAGGCTGTTTATGTTTTCAAGCCCCTGCAACCCAACAGGTTCGGTTTACAGCCGGGAGGAACTCAAAGCCCTTGCAGATGTTTTCATCCGCAATCCCCACGTATACATCTTATCGGATGAAATTTATGAGCACATCAACTTTTCAGGAAAACATGAAAGCATAGCACAATTTGAAGAGATCAAAGACCGGGTAATTTTGGTTAACGGGGTTTCGAAAGGCTTTGCCATGACGGGATGGCGTGTGGGCTACCTTGCTGCCGATATTGAAATTGCCAAAGCCTGCAGCAAGCTTCAGGGTCAGTTTACCTCGGGCACCTGCTCTATTGCACAGCGTGCTGCCCTGGAAGCCATGCTTATGGACCCCCTGGAAACCAAACCCATGCTTGAGAAGTTTCGTCAAAGACGCGACCTGGTGCTTGGCCTCCTGGAAGAAATTCCCGGCATTCAAACCAACAAACCCCACGGAGCTTTTTATCTTTTCCCCGACGTGAGCTACTATTTCGGGAAATCCGACGGAGAAACCACTGTTAAAAATGCACCCGACCTTTGTATGTATATTCTTAAAAAGGTTCATGTAGCCCTGGTACCCGGCGATGCTTTCGGTTCGCCCAAATGTATCCGCTTCTCCTATGCCACTTCGCAGGATTTGCTGGTAGAAGCAGTTGACCGGATGAAAAAAGCCCTGGAAGCTCTCAAGTAATTTTTTGAAACTGAATGATGAATAAAAATACACTTTTAAGCTTGTTCAATTCCTTTGAAGGAAAGCAGTTGCTGATAATTGGTGACGTGATGATCGACTCTTACCTATGGGGGAGGGTGGATCGCATCTCACCAGAAGCACCGGTTCCCATCGTAGCCCTTAATAAAAGGGAAAGCCGCCTTGGCGGAGCCGCCAATGTGGCCCTGAATGTTCAAAACATGGGAGGTGTGCCCATCCTTTGCTCGGTAATTGGAGAGGATGAAAAAAGTGAAGTGTTTTTTGACCTTCTGCAAAAACAGGGACTGAACCACGAGGGGATCATCAAAAGTGAGGAAAGGATAACCACGGTTAAATTCAGGGTGATTGGCAACAATGCCCAGATGCTGAGGGTGGATGAAGAGGTGGAGTTCAACCTGCAGAAAAAGGAAAGCCAGCAACTTTTTAAAAAAATCAAAACCTTTGTTGAAGCCCAGAAAGCCGACGCCATTATTTTTGAAGATTATGACAAAGGGGTAATTACTCCCTGGCTGATCCGGGAAGTTACCAGGCTGGCGCATTTGCACGACCTTCCGGTTGTGGTGGATCCAAAGAAGAAAAATTTCTGGAACTACCAGAATGTAAATTTATTTAAGCCCAACCTCAAAGAATTGGTTGAGGGCTTAAAACTGATTGAAGTCCCCAAAACCATTGAAGAAATAAAACAGGCTTTGCACAATCTTCAATGGAAACTGAAGGCCGGCATTGCCCTTGTCACCCTTTCGGACAGAGGAATATATTACAGCAAGCATTCCAACGGTAAAATACTGGAAGAAGGCCATATCCCTGCCCATGTCCGCGACATTGCAGACGTATCGGGTGCCGGCGATACGGTAATAAGCCTGGCTGCCCTGTGCATGGCATCCGGGGCTTCGGCCGAAATTACTGCCAGGTTGTGCAACCTTGGAGGAGGACTGGTTTGTGAACATGTTGGGGTGGTACCTGTTGATAAAGAAAAACTGTTTGCAGAAGCCTCAAAAAGTTTTTGCCGATAACACAATATGGTAAAAAGAGACCTTTCAGCCTTAAGGGAAGAATATACCCGGGCTTCCCTTGATGAAAAATCCGCCGGGTCCAACCCCCTTGAGCAGTTCAACTATTGGTTTGAACAAGCCCTTGAAGTGGGTTTGCCCGAACCCAATGCCATGACCCTGGCCACTGTAGATCAAAAAGGCAGGCCCTCGGCAAGGGTGGTACTCCTTAAAGAACTTGATCCCAAAGGATTCGTTTTTTACACCAATTATTCAAGCAGAAAGGGAAAGGATCTTGATCAAAACCCCCATGGGGCTCTGGTATTTCTCTGGCTTGAACTTCAACGGCAGGTAAGAGTTGAAGGAAGGGTTGAAAAGCTTGAACCTGCCATATCGGATGCCTATTTTAACTCCCGCCCGCGGGCCAGCCGCATCGCTGCCGTTGCTTCACCCCAAAGCCACCCCATCCCGGACAGGAAGTTTTTGGAAGAAAAATTCCGGGAGGCCGAAAAGCAGTTTGGAGACCAAGCGGTAAAAAGGCCTGAGCATTGGGGAGGATACCGGCTAATACCCGAAAATA
Source organism: Bacteroidales bacterium (assembly GCA_007131125.1). Lineage (GTDB taxonomy): Bacteria > Bacteroidota > Bacteroidia > Bacteroidales > UBA7960 > PUML01. Next base: position 3,695 of record SLRE01000151.1, read on the forward strand.
TTGAATTCTGGCAGGGTCGTCAAAACCGCCTTCACGATCGTTTGTTATACAGTATTTCTGACGGACATTGGAAAATACAAAGGTTGGCCCCCTAACAGACAATAACTCTTCCCTGCAGCCGTTCAATACTAACCAGACATAGAAAAAAACCATTGTGAAAAAGAAAGCTTTTTTTACGCCCGTTTTAATGCTGATGCTGATGGTTGGCTTCAACCCTTCTGAAACTGCTGCACAGGGAAGAAGGCTCAGTTTTGAAAACCTTTCCCACTATGATTACAAACCTTATCATTTTGGTTTTTCCCTTGGGGTAAACCGCATGGGGTTTGCCTTAAAGCCCATTGAAAGCTTTAATCATTTAGGCGGGCCCCGGGAGGATTTCGATTCGCTCTACACTGTGCATCCAAGGTCACAAAACGGTTTTCACATCGGAATAGTTTCCAACCTCAAATTAGGGCCCCGGACAGACCTGCGTTTCGTTCCCACTCTTTCTTTTGGAGACCGCACCGTGATTTATGAAGGAAGGAATAACAACCAGGACTACCGGAGAACCCAGGAGATTGAGTCTACATTTATTGATTTCCCCCTGCACTTCAAATACAAGTCGGTGCGCATGCTCAATACCCGGATTTACGTGATCGGGGGCTTGAAGTACAGCCTCGACCTGGCTTCTGCCGAAGACGCTGACGATGCGGATGAGGAAGTACTGGTCAGGATTGCAAGAAATGATTTCTTTTATGAGCTGGGGGTGGGTTTTGACCACTACTTCTATTATTTCAAATTTTCTACAGAGATCAAAGCTTCTTTCGGGCTGAGAAACCTCCTTCGTCCTGAAGACACCATTTACACCGACCCCATCGAAAGGTTAAACTCCAAGATATTAATGATCTCCTTTTTGTTTGAATAAAAAGGCAGGTACATCAGGAAGAAAGTTTGGAGAAAAAATCCCAGATGGCAATGCCTGCGGTCACCGAAATATTGAAGGAGTGTTTGGTGCCAAACTGGGGTATTTCAATACTCAAATCACAAAGCTCCAGAACCTTTTCATCTACCCCTTTGACCTCGTTGCCAAAAACCAAAGCGTATTTTTTCCCTTTTTCAGGTGTAAACTCTTTTAAAGAAATACTTTGCGTGGTTTGCTCCAGGGCAATGACAACATAACCCTGTTGTTTTAATTGCTGTAATGCTTCCGTGGTGCTGGAAAAATAAACCCAGTCCATGGATTCGGTTGCTCCCAGAGCTGTTTTATGGATCTCGCGGTGCGGGGGCTGGGCCGTAATCCCGCAGAGTACGATTTGCTTCAGCAAAAAAGCATCTGCCGTGCGAAACACCGAACCTATGTTCATCATGCTGCGGATGTTGTCCAGCACCAATACAAGTGGGAACTTTTCGGCTGATTTAAAATCACCCGGGGTTTTGCGGCCCAGTTCATCCATCGATAATTTTTTCATGAGCCCGACCAGTTTTTTTGATTTCCCGGGCTGGGAAGAATAATAACTCCATAGATTGGAATGCAACCGGAATTGCTGCCTGATAATAACTTACAAAGACAACTATCCGTTTTCCAGCAATTCCTTTACCAGTTTGGGTGTACCTGCGCCTGCGGTTTCTTTAATAAACTTCAGATTGGGAATATGCCCGACCGAAAGATGACCGGGATCTATCAGGTATTTTGGAGAATCCTGGGGCACATAACCCACAAGGCCTGCTGCGGGGTAAACATTCAGTGAGGTGCCGATGATCATGAATATATCGGCTGTTGAACAAAGATCAGCAGCAGGCGGGATCATGTGTACCGGCTCTCCGAACCAAACAATATGAGGCCTTAACTGCGATCCCCTTTCACAAACATCTCCTTTTTTCAACTCCCACCCATCCAGGGTATAAACCAGGTTTTCGTCAACACTGCTTCTTACCTTTTTCAATTCGCCATGCAGGTGCATTACATTCGTTGAACCTGCCCGCTCGTGCAAATCGTCCACATTCTGGGTAATGATCTGTACATCATATTTTTTTTCCAGCTCGGCCAGGGCGAAATGAGCAGCATTCGGGGAAACTTCATACAATTGTTTTCGCCTTTGGTTGTAAAACTCCAGCACAAGTTCCATATTCCTTTCCCAGGCTTCCGGGGTGGCAACATCCATGATATCATATTCCTCCCACAAACCTCCGCTGTCACGAAAGGTTTTAATACCACTTTCTGCACTTACTCCTGCACCGGTTAATACTACGATCCTCTTCTTTGACATATTTTTTGGTTGTTATGTGTTTCTTCCTTTAATTTTCACCAATATTCAACGGGGAAGCAAAATTAAAACTTCTTCAAGGATTCAGCAAACCAAAGGAGGGGTTGGTTTTTATGAACGTGAAAGGAAGAAACGCAATTCAGGAAACCTGTAAAATGGTTAAGGCCGCAATGGCAGCAAGCAAAACCAAAATAATCGAATAAACGATCTTCCGGCTTCGGCGCAGATTCAGGTTTTCCTTTTTTATCTGGTTTTCAAACACAATACGCCTCAATAAGCTTTTTACCCGCTCAAAAGCGGTTTCCCCTTTCACCACGTAATCATAAGCACCATGGTTAATGGTGTTGGTGGCGACCTCAAGGCTTTCCACTGCAGATAAAAAGATTATTTGTACATCAGGTATTCGCTTTTTCAGGATTTTTAACACCTCCAGACCATTCATCCTGTCTTCTCCCAGATTGTAATCCAGCAAAATGATTTCCGGCTGCAAATTGAGCTTTTCAATACAGGCCTCCCCGTTTTCAAAAGTATGAACGTTTGCAAAGTTTTTGGTTTCCAAAACATGTCGGGCAGCTTTGGCAAATGCAGGTTCGTCTTCAACAATAAAAATGCAGGTAGGGTCGGGACGGGTCATTTAATTTATTCGAATTACTTTGCTCGGAAACGAATATACAACTTTTTAACCAAAAAATCCACACCTCTAATTAAAACCATGTAGTAAAAATATCTGCATTAAATCCCGTGGAATTCCAAAATTTTTATTTAATCCAAATAAAAATTAATAATTTAAAAAACTGATTTAAAGATAACTAATCAAACTTTACAAAAAGTTATTCCTGAAAAATTTTTAGCTCGTTTCGGTTTATATGAATATATTTGCATTTACTGTTATTTTCGGTGGAAATTAGATTATCACGTTAAAATCAAAGGTTTTTTGCTGGAAAACCCTCTAAACTTTAACCAGCTTTAAACCATGATTCCATCCATGCAATTTCATTTGATTGGTTTAACAAATCAAACATATGAAGAACATCATCACTTTTCTGTTTTCGGTGCTGGTTCCCCTGGTAATTATTACATTGGTTTTGCGGGACGCCCAAAAAGAGAATCTTTTGCTGGAGGAGCTCAAAGAGCAATACAGTGTCCCCCATATTCCCGGGGTTGACCACAGCAAGCATGAGGTATTGCAAAGAGATTTTGACAACCCTCACGAAATAACCGCTACCTGCATTTCCTGCCATACCGAGCGGGGAGAGGAGCTGCTCAACAGCTTTCATTTTACCTGGGAAAGGGAAGATTATATTCCCGGAAGAGGTGTTACCTACCTTGGAAAAAAGAACCTGCTGAACAACTTCTGCACCGGTATTTTTTCCAACGAGGCTACCTGCAATCGCTGCCATGCAGGCTTCGGATGGAAAGACCAGAATTTTGATTTCTCCAATCAATATAATGTAGATTGTCTGGTTTGCCACGACAATACCGGGGCTTATGAAAAAATGCGCGGTGGTGCGGGTTACCCTGTTCCCGGGCAGGACTTTCAAACCATTGTGCAGAATGTTGGACGGCCCACAAAGGAAAACTGCGGTTATTGCCACTTTCACGGTGGAGGGGGAAACAATGTAAAGCATGGCGACCTGGAAATGGCCCTGCTGTCCGCACCCCGGGAAGTTGATGTACATATGGGCGTGGACGGGGTAAACATGAACTGTACCGATTGCCACATTACCACCAACCACCAGATGAAAGGACGTTATTATGGTGTTTCATCCTCCAACAGCAGGAGGGTGACCTGTGAGCAATGCCATACGGCCACTCCCCATCTCGACCGGGTACTGAACACCCATATTCCGAAAATCGCCTGCCAAACCTGCCATATCCCCGAATATGCAAAAGTAAATGCTACCAAAATGTTCTGGGACTGGTCTACGGCAGGCTACCTGGAAGAAGGAGAAGCCTTTGAATTGTTTGACAGCCTTGGCAACCCCATTTACCAATCCATTAAAGGAGATGCCGCCTGGGAAACCAATGTAGTGCCCGAATATTTTTGGTTTAACGGCACAGCCGACCATTTTTTGCTCTCAGACAAAGTGGATACTACCGAAGCTTTTCTGAGAATCAACACCCTTTTTGGAGATGCCGAAGATGAGCATTCACGCATCATACCGGTAAAGGTGCATCGCGGAAGGCAACCCTATGACACCGAATACCTGAGCATTCTGCAGGCTAAACTTTGGGACCGGGAAGCCGGCAAAGGTGCACTTTGGATAGACCTGGACTGGGAAAGGGCCCTGGAAGAGGG
>SLRE01000089.1 GCA_007131125.1 Bacteroidales bacterium
TTCCAGGCATTTTCGAGCAGATTCTGCATCATCACTCTCAATAGGCTGGTGTCTCCGGTCACCATCAATTCTTCCGGGCTTGTAAATTTTGAAATTTCCAATGCATCGGCCCCGATATCCGGAGGAACAAACCCAAGCTGACTGGTGAGGCTGTAGCTGTGCCGGTCGATATGGGCCGGGATGAACAAACCTCCCAAACCATGCACTTTTTCCTTTACCTGTTCAAGGCTCTGGTCCAGACCAGAAATCAACAGCTTTTCCACTTCCTCCAGAATCATTTCCTGCTCGTCAACCACAACCTGGTAACCAAAGGTTTTTGGATTGTTCTTAATATCCGGCAAATGTGCTTCAAGGTACTGCTGAAAAGCAGACAGTTGATCATCATTTTCAAAGAACGCTAAACAGTGGGTTTCTTCTTTGGTAGTGACCTCTGCCCCACATAAAACAAAGATCCCTTTTTCTTCGGCCAGTTTTTTTACCAGGAGGGCCTGCCTGGTGGAATTATGATCGGCAATGCCAAGAATGTCAATATTTTTCAGGGCCGCGGCCTCCACAATATTTGCGGGGCTCATTTCCAGGTCTCCACAGGGAGACAGCACGGTGTGCACATGTAGGTCGGCTCTGAAAGTGCGCATTATCCATTGATCAAATCATAGAGTTTTCCGGTTATTTCAAAAGTATCCAGGGAAGTCCCCAATACAGGGATGCCTTCCTCATTGCTCTGCTCTGCGGTATTGGCTTCGGGTTTATGATCCGTAACCAGTATCACGGCGGCAAGATCCTTGAGTGAAGCAATGGCCATTACGTTTTTATGGGTCTGGAGGGTGATCCAGATCTGGCCGCTGTCGGCATTGCCCATCACATCGCTGAGCAGATCAGAAACATATCCGCCGGTTACCTGCCGGTCCAGCCCTTTTTCACCGCTGAACACTTTCAGGTCAAGTTTTTTTACCACATCAGCTACCGTCATAACTCTTTGGTTTTTTTAATTGGTTGAATCTTCAAATTTTTCATGACCCCATATTTTTTGCATCTTCTCCATGGATTCCTTTGGGGTTAGCTTTCCGCTTTGTTCATACTTTTTCTGCACAAATATGCACTGGTCAACCACAGCTTCGCCCTGGGCAATGTCTTCGGCCAGGGCATTGCAGGTTGGTGAGCCACAAAGTCCACAATCCACATAGGGCAGGGTTTTCATGATCTCCTGCACTTTTTGCATTTTTTGCATGGCCCGGGTCATGTCTTCATCGAGTTTGTCCATTGAGCGCGGCAGGATCTTGTTAACCGCAAGGTCTTTGCCCAGTTCTTCCGCGTAATCGTCAATGGACTCCTTGCTTTCCCGGGTTACCCTAATCTTTTCCTGGTCTTTAACCATGCGGGCATTGTTGCGCAAACGTTCTACGGCAAAAAAGCGGTTGCCGCTGGTAAGAATACCGCCTGCACAGCTTTGGTCGCAAGCCCTCAACTCCAGGAAGTCAATGTCGCTGATCTCCTCGTTTTCGATCTTCTCCATAAATTCAATCACATTGGTGATCTCATCAATGGCCAGGGCCCGTCCCGGCATCAGGGAAGCTTCGCCATCTGTGAGGGTCCAGAGTATTTCTTCGGGCTGCAGGTGCTGCATACGGGGAATGGTACAGGTTTTCTTTCCGCTGAAACCCTGCTTTACACTGGTATATACCTTGTTGAAAATAAAATCCATGTTGATCACCCCGGTAATGGCCGAATGCTCATCGCCTACAGGGCTCTTGATGGCCGCAATTTTTGCAGCACAGGGAGTAATATAAAAAATACCGATCTGCTCTGGGTCTACCCCCTGATCAAGCAGTTTCTTCTGGTAGTATTGTGCCGCAATATCCAGGGATGCCTTCAGATGAATGAGGTTGCCGGTATAATTGGGGAATTTGACCTGGATCAGGCGTACAATAGCCGGGCAAAAGGTGGAGATCAGCGGGCGGGTATCCTTTCTTTCATCCATGTATTTAATCATGGCATCTTTAAGGATACGGGTTCCATGCTCCACTTCAAAGATATCGGTAAATCCCATTTCCAGCAAAACGCTGCAGATTTGCCTGATGGAAACGCTTTCAGGAAACTGCCCGGGCAAAATACTGGGGATCAGGGCAACGCGATGCTCATATTCAAAAATCCTGCTAAAATCGTCCTGCTCAACAATAATGGCACCCACAGGACATACCAGGTAACATTTGCCACAGTCTACACAACGGTTGTCGGTAAGCTCGGCCTTTCCACCATGAATGCGGATGGCCTGGGTAGGGCATACATTCATACAGTGAGAACATCCTATGCAGACGTCCTTCCTGAATTTTAATGCATGATGGAAATACTTACCGGACATGGTCATCCTTTTTCATTTAAAAACATGGTGATCTCCACCGTGGTTCCTTTGTCCACCTCACTGGAAATTTCCAGTTTATCGGCGTTCTTTTTCATATTGGGAAGCCCCATTCCAGCGCCAAAACCCATTTCGCGCACCTGGCTGCTGGCTGTGGAATATCCTTCTTCCATGGCCTGGTCAATATCGGGGATTCCCGGGCCTTCGTCCACCAGCCTGATCTTTACGGCTTCGGTGTCAATATCCACGTAAATGGTGCCGCTGTAAGCGTGTGCCACTACGTTGACTTCGGCCTCGTAAGTTGCCACCACAGTGCGCTTAATGATGGCAATATCCACATTCAGTTGCTTAAGGATCTTTTTAATCTGGCTGGAAGCATACCCTGCGCGGGTAAAGTTGCCTCCTTCCACATTATATTCAAAGTGCATCTGGTTGTCCATGCTCCTTAAAATATGGGTTTTACACCGGCATTGAACAACAGTCCGCAGGTTTTAAAAACCGAAAAGCGGCACTCCAGCACAATCATTTCATTTTCCCTGGCCAGTTCAATGAGCTCAACGGACACCTTTTTGTTGCGGGCAAAAATAATACAGGAAATGTCCGACATTTCTGCCGTGCGTATGGTCTGAAGGTTGGCCAGGCCGGTAATCAGCAGCACATTGTCGTTTTTCAGGGTCAGTACATCGCTCATCAGGTCGGAGGCAAAAGCCACATCAATGGTTTGCTCCAGCTGTTCTTCTCCGCAAACTACCCGGGCATCCAAAATTTTTACGATTTCTTTAATTTTCATTTGCTAAAAAAATAAAGTTCAAAAAACTGCTGTCGCTTTGGCCTCCAACCCCTTGAACAATCATCAAAATCAATAGGTTTCTGAAATCCGCTGCAAAGATAAAAGGTTGTAAATCAAAAACCAAGTAAAGTTGTGAATAATTTCACATTATAAAAAGTCAAACCAAAAGCTTTCAATGGCAGCCTTAACAGCAAAAAGCAGCGACAAAGGGAAAATCCCCATGGGTATTTGTTGTAATTTAGAAAGCCTCTAATTTGCGGCGGTCAGAAACCGCTGAAAAACAGAACCGGCTTTTTACCGGAGGCTTATTTGTTGAGCTTATTGAGTATTACTGCAAGGTCTGAATAAATGGAGGTATTTTCCACCACGATGTTGTCGGGAACTTTGATGGACTGGGGAGTAAAGTTCCAGATGGCTTTGATACCCCAGGCAACCATGTAGTCGGCGGTTTCCTGTGCTTTGCCATCGGGGGTGGTGATGATGCCGATGCGTGCGGGTATCTTGCGGGAGAGGTCGCGAAAATCATCTACCCCATATACTTTCACATCTTTAACAGAGGTATTGATCACCCTGGGGTCCACATCAAAACCAGCCACGATCTTCAGGCCGTAATGCTTCAGCCCATCGTAATTGATCAGGGCTTTTCCCAGGTTGCCTACTCCAAATAGAAAAGCATTCTCGTGGGTGTTAAAATCAAGGAAAACAATGATGGTTTCAATCAGCTTATCCACATTGTAGCCGATCTTGGTGCGACCCTTAATGCCGGTATGCGACAGATCTTTGGTCACCAGAGTGGCATCCATATTAAATGTACTGGCGATCTGGCTGCTGGAAACATGCTCAATGCCATTGATCTTTAAGGATTTGAAATAACTCAGATAGCCGGGTAACCGCCTGAGGGTGGGCTCGGGAACCTGCCCTCCCATGCTTTTATGATTGTTATTGCCGCGTACCTTCATGCTTGTCTCCTTATTTTTTTCTGTTCAATGGTTTATTTTCAGGATTTTAAGTCAATTCCCCTCCGGTATATTGCCGGACCAGGAAGCAGAATTAACTAATTTTTTCTTTAATGCAAAGATACATTTTTTAACAATTATCAAAATTTATTTCAGCAATAGTTGTTATTTTATTAACAATTCTTCAGGTTTTTCTTTGTTTTAACAACTGTGTTTTCAACTTTCTATATTGATTACCAATCTCCTGACAAACAACCTTAACAAACCATGAAACAGAATATGCGTAAATTTTTATTTTAAAGAACCCGAAAAATGAATTTTAATAACAGATATTATTCCTTAATGCAACTCATTCAATGGCAAAAGAAGTGTTGAAAAAAGGGTTGCCCCAACGCATTCCGTAATTCTTCCCGGTAGCCGACCGGAAATGCCTGGAAACACAATTGAAACAACCCTTTTGTTTATTTCTCAGACGCTTTTACCCATATACATTAATGCCTTTTACGGGGAGCATAATGGGTGTGAAGCAGATCGTGCGAGCGATGCCCCAGGGGCTCATGCAGGAATGACTGGTATATTTCCTGTACCTCTGGATTTTCATGGGATTTGCGAATCACCAGGGCTTCATCCTCCTCGTAGATACCCGCGGCACGGCGCTTACGGATTTCCATGCTAGTAGGAATGGGCTGTCCGCCTCCACCAATACAACCACTCGGGCATGCCATTACCTCAATAAAGTGATAGTTGGCCGATCCGTCCTTAATTTTATCCATTACAATTTTGGCATTGGCCAATCCGTGGGCAATGGCCACATTCAGCTCAACTCCTTCCAGGAAGCTCCATTCAGGTTTCACATCCTTTATTTTTACAGAGGCTTCCTTAACGCCTTCCATACCCCTTACGGGTTTGATGTTAAGGTTGGTAAATGGCACTTCCCTTCCGGTAACGATCTCATAGGCTGTACGCAGGGCAGCTTCCATAACCCCGCCGGTGGCCCCGAAAATAACGGCTGCACCGGTAGATTCGCCAAGAATGCTGTCGTAGCGCTCATCTTCCAGTTTTTCGAAATCGATACCTGCCTGGTGTATCATCATCCCCAGTTCGCGGGTAGTCAAAACGTAATCCACATCTTTGTATCCACTGCCGCGCATTTCAGGACGTTCTGCCTCAAACTTTTTGGCAGTACATGGCATAATGGAAACCACTATCATTTCTGCAGGGTTCTTGTTCACCTTCTCGGCATAGTAGGTTTTTGCCAAAGGTCCGAACATCTGCTGTGGGGATTTACAGGTAGACAGGTTATCAAGGAATTCGGGATAAAGGTGTTCCTGGAATTTGATCCATCCGGGTGAGCAGCTTGTGAGCATGGGCAGAGCCACCTCTTTTCCTTCAACCAGGGCTTCTTTAAGGCGGGTGAGCAGCTCGGTACCTTCTTCCATAATGGTAAGGTCTGCCGTGAAGTCTGTATCCAGCACCTTGTCGACCCCAAGCCTGCGCAGGGCCGCCACCATTTTACCGGTAACGCGGGAACCGGGCTCCATTCCAAACTCTTCTCCAATGGCTACACGGGTAGCCGGAGCGGTTTGTACCACCACGAATTTTTTGGGATCATAAATGGCATCAAACACCTCGTCGATGTAATTTCTTTCGGTAAGGGCTGCTGTGGGACAGCGATTGATGCATTGCCCGCAATTGGTGCAGACCACATCGTTCATAGGCTTGTCAAGGAAGGTAGAGACCTTCATATGATTGCCTTTATGGGTCACCGCCAGGGCACTCACGGCCTGAAGGTCGGTACAGGTACGTACGCATCGCTGGCAACGGATACATTTGCTGTCGTCCTTTTCAATGGATGGGCTGGAAATGTCTTTTATCTTTTCACGGTCTTTTACCAGATCCAGAAATACATGGTCGCCAATGCGGTAATCGTTGGACATGTCCTGCAGCTCGCAGCTGCCGTTTTTAAAGCATTTGGTGCAGTCGGCATTGTGCTCCGAAAGCAGCAGTTCTACCACGTGCTTGCGTGCCTGACGCACCTTAAGGCTGTTGGTCATAATTTCCATGCCTTCGCTTACCGGTGTGGCGCAGGCAGCCGGAAGCAAGCGATTGCCCTTCTGCTCCACCACACATACCCGGCAGTTGCCTGCTACGCAAAGATCTTCGTGATGGCAAAGCGTGGGGATGGTAAAGTTAAGGGTGCGGGCTGCGTCCAGAATGGAAGTGCCTTCGTCAACCGAAACCGATATATTATTGATCTTGAGATTTACTTTATATTTACTCATGGTTTTTTCTCCTGTTTAAATTTATAAATACCCGGAAGTTTAGTAGATAATCTCTTCCCGGAAATTGTTGATAATAGAATTGAAGGGATTGGGAACCGATTGTCCAAGACCGCATTTTGATGCAATGCGCATGGTGTCCGACAATTTTTGCAGATCCTCAAGATAAGGCGGCTGCTTGATGCCTTTTTTCACTGCTTCAATTCCTTTTAGGAGCTGCTGGCAACCCACCCGGCAAGGGGTGCATTGTCCGCAGGATTCTTCTTCCATGAACTCCAGGTAATCGTGCAATATATTATACATGGAGCGGCTGCTGTTGAAGATCATCATTGACCCTCCGGTGGGGATGCCCTCAAAGCCGATAAGGGTATCTTTGAAATCCTTTCTGGCAACGCAAAAGCCCGAAGCACCACCTACCTGAACGGCTTTGGTATCTCCGTCACCAAACTCTTCAACAAACTGCTCCAGGGTCATACCCAGCTCCAGCTCATAAATGCCGGGGGTCGGGGTATCGCCCGAAACGGAAAATACCTTAGATCCGCGGGAGTCAAATGTTCCCATTTCCTTGAATTTGGTAGGACCCTCTTTTGCAATCATCAGGGCAAACACAAGGGTTTCCACGTTATTCACGGAGGTGGGCTTGCCAAGATATCCCTGTGAAGTGGGAAATGGAGGCTTGTTGCGGGGCTCTCCCCTTCTTCCTTCCATGGATTCCATCAGGGCGGTTTCTTCTCCGCACACATAAGCTCCGCTTCCTGAGCGAATGTAAATGGTGAATTCAAAGTTGCGCTCCTTCATTTGCTTGTTGAAGGCATCAATCTGCTGATTCAGCTGGGGCAACAGGAAGTTATACTCCATTCTCAGGTAAATGTAACCTTCGGTGGCTCCTATGCAGTAACCGCAGAGAGCCATACCGGCAAGAACCTTTTCGGGGGCCTCGGTGAGGATCTCCCTGTCCTTGAATGTGCCGGGTTCGCCTTCATCGGCATTACAAATTACATACTTTTGATCGGCTTCTTCGTTTTTGGCAAATTTCCACTTCAGGCCGGTGGGAAATCCTGCTCCACCCCTGCCCCGAAGGCCCGAGTCAATAACATCCAGAATGATCTCATCGCGGGTGCGCTGGAAAGACTTGTCAAGAATATCCAGGTAGTCTACCTTACCAAATATGAGATCTACTTTTTTTATTTTCTTTTCCATAACTATCGTTTTTTACTTTTTGATTTTGAAAATTAAACATTTGTTTTGGCAGCAATCAGCCTTTTTTCAGATACTTACTGACAACTTCCACAGCTTTTTCGGGGCTGATTTCCGGGTAAACCTCATCGTTGATGAGCATAACCGGCCCCTTGTGGCACCAGCCCAGGCAGTTGGCCTGCAACAGGCTGAACTTGCCATCAGTGGTGGTTTCACCAAGTTTAATTTTCAACATGTCCTCCAGGGTATTTACGATGGCATCCTTACCTTTCATATGGCAGGTAATGGTTTTGCAGATGCGGATAATGTTCTTGCCGCGGGGAACCGTATCCATGAAGGTATAAAAGGAAGCAGTACCATACACATCGGCAGTGCTCAGATCAAGCTCAGTAGCAACCGCCACCATGGCCTCCTCCGAAAGAAAACGCTCCGATTTAACCACAGCCTGAAGAATCGGCATCAGGCTATTGCGGCTGCGGCCGTGCTTTTCGGCCTGCTCTTTTACGAATTCCTCAATTCTTGTCATATTTTTTCCTTTCTGATTTTGATGATTTTGAATGATTTTTAGTGTTGGTTTTCAGAATTTTCACCCCAAA
>SLRE01000083.1 GCA_007131125.1 Bacteroidales bacterium
CCATTGTTTTGGTGTTGTTGCAGGGCAGACCCCGCATCATTCGCGAGGCCGAGCCCCTTGCAGATGCCATCATCCACGCATACTGGCCCGGCCATGAAGGCGGGCGTGCCCTGGCAAGCCTCCTGAACGGGAAAGCAAACTTCAGCGGAAAGCTTCCCTATACCTACCCCCGCTATTCGGGAACCCTGCACACCTACCAGCATAAAGGCAGCGACAAGCTGGACCATGAGTTTGGACAGGAAGGTTTTGACCCCCAATGGGAATTTGGCTACGGCCTTAGTTATTCTACTTTCAGATACAGTGATCTGAGCCTTTCTGCCGATACCATAGGTACCGGCAACAACCTGTCTTTGAGCATGGAGGTAAAAAACAACGGGCCAATGGACGGTAAAGAGGTTGTACAATTGTATCTTCGTACCCTGGTGGCTTCCATCACCCCGGATGACCGAAAGCTTATCGGCTTCGAAAAAATTCATCTGGAGGCAGGTGAAAGCCGGAAAGTTGAATTTCAGGTGGATTATCACGACCTGAAGTTTGTGGACCTCAGCAATCAATGGATAGCCGAACGGGGTGATTTTGAAATACTGGTTGGGGGAAAACCCGGAAACATGCTTAGCGGTAAAATTTTCTACACCGGTAAGTAAAAAAGAGAGAGTTTGTAAAACTTTCTAAACAATCTTTACCAATATGCCTGAACCTGTTACCCATATCAACAGCCATCCACTTTATTCTCCTGAAGAAAAAGTTGATGGCCAGCTAACCCTGATACAGGGAGAAGAATTTTTTTGCATCAGGAATTACGACCTCATGAAGCCTTTCCTGATGAGTATTGTCAGCAGCAGCGACCTTTGGATGTACCTGTCCAGCAGCGGAGGCCTCACAGCAGGACGGGAAAATTACAATAACGCCCTTTTCCCTTATGAAACTGATGATAAAGTTCATGAAGCAGCCGGAAAAACCGGACCAAAAACCCTCATTGCTGTTAAAAAGGAAAATAAAAGGCTTCTGTGGGAGCCTTTTTCAAAAAATTATGAAGGGCTATACCGGGTGCGTAGAAACCTCTACAAAAACACCCAGGGCAATAAGGTCATTTTTGAGGAAATAAACGAAACCCTTCAGCTAATCTTTAGCTATAGCTGGACCGGGAGTGATGCCATGGGGTGGGTAAGAAAGGCCTCCATCAGGAATCTCTCCGGTAAAACGGTTGACCTGGAGATTTGTGACGGATTGCTTAATATTCTGCCCTGGGGCATTGAACGCGAAACCCAAAGCATGATGAGCACCCTGATGGATGCATATAAAGTTGGAGAATACCTACCAAAGGAAAACATGGCCCTTTTCTACCTGGCATCCGTTCCTGTAGACCGCGCAGAACCAAGCGAAGCCCTGCGGACCAATACAGTATGGAGCCACGGGCTGAAACCCAAAGGAGTTTTTATCAGCAGCGAACAGATGGACAATTTCCGCAAAGGGAAAGCGGTAGCATACGAAAACAAGGTTTTTGGGCAGAAAACTGCTTTTCTTCTACATGCAGAAATAACGCTTGAAGCAACAATTGAAAAATCCTGGTTTATTTTGGGCGATGTAGCCAAGGACCATGCTGCATTGCTTTCGCTGAAAAAAATAATTAGCAGGCAATCAAATATGGTAAGCCTGATCGACTCCAGCCTGAAAGAGAGCACAAAGGAGCTGACAAACCTTGTGGCCCTGGCCGATGGAATTCAAAATACCGGCGACCCCTTTAACGACAGACGGCATTTTGCAAACGTGCTTTTCAATATCATGCGGGGAGGTGTTTTTGAGCAGGAGTATTCCATAAATGTAAAAGATTTCCTCGATCACCTCCTTGAGAGCAACAAAAGGGTATACGAAAAACATAAAAGTGTTTTTTCCGAAGAAAAAGAAACAATACCACTGCAGGATCTGCTCAGGCTGGCCGGATCCTGCCAGGACGAGGATCTGTTTCGGCTAAGCCTGGAATACCTTCCTCTGAGCTTCAGCCGGCGTCATGGTGACCCAAGCCGCCCCTGGAACTTTTTTGATATCCGTGTAAAAAAAACTGACGGCAGCCCTTCTCTTAATTACCAGGGAAACTGGAGAGATATTTTTCAGAACTGGGAAGCCCTTGCCTTTTCTTTCCCGGCATTTCTGCCCGGCATGATAAGCCGTTTCCTCAATGCTTCAACGGCCGACGGATACAATCCCTACCGCATTACCCGACAGGGTTTTGACTGGGAGGTTCCCGAACCTGACAACCCCTGGGCCGGCATCGGCTATTGGGGAGACCATCAGGTCATTTATCTTTTAAAGCTTCTGGAACTTCAGGAAAAGTTTTATCCGGGACAAACCTGGGAGAAATTCAGCGGAAAGCATTTCGTTTATGCAAGGGTTCCTTACCGGATCAAAAGCTATAAAGAAATCCTCAAAGATCCTCAGGATACCATTGAGTTTGACAGCAAACTTCATGATGTGCTGATGAAGAAAAGCCGGGAAGCTGGCGCTGACGGAAAACTGATGCTGCAAGACGGGGAGCTGACCCTCAAAGCCACCTTTAAGGAAAAAATACTGGTGATGCTGCTGACCAAACTCAGCAATTTCGTCCCTGAGGCCGGCATATGGCTCAATACCCAGCGCCCCGAATGGAATGATGCCAACAACGCACTGGTAGGCTTCGGCACTTCCATGGTTACCCTTTATCATTTGCGCCGTTTTGTCAAATATCTTACCGATATTACAAAACAACACCCTGAAGAACATTTTCTCCTTGCCGAAGAAGTTTTTGATTTTAAGCAGCAAATCAATGATTGCCTTAACCGCCACAGCCAACTCCTTGATAAGGGATTTTCTGATGAGGCAAGAAAAGAAATAACCGACCAACTGGGTCTGGCCGGAGAAAAATATCGCGAAAAGGCTTACAAAGGATTTTCAGGGAAAGGAAAAACCTTTGAAAAGGATGAGTTGCTTGATTTTTACAAACTGATTCTTGCATACCTTGATCAGAGCATTTCCGTTAACCGCCGCAAGGATGAACTTTATCATTCCTACAACCTGCTTGAGTTTGGTAGCAAAACCTTAAAGGTAAACTACCTGTACCTGATGCTGGAAGGTCAGACGGCTATCCTTAACAGCGGATTGTTGTCTCCCGCAGACACCCTGAAACTTTTGCAGAACCTGTTTGCCAGTAACCTGTGGCGGAAGGATCAGCAAAGCTTCATGCTTTACCCCTTCCGAGAATTACCAGGATTCCAGGAGAAAAACAACATTCCCCCCGAACTGGTAAAAAACTCCCGGCTTTTAAACGAGCTGCTTTCCAGGGGAAATACCCGTATCATCAAACAGGATGAGGAAGGGAATTACCATTTCAATGCCGACCTGAAAAATGCCCGTTTGCTTGAAGAAACGCTTCATCAGCTATCTCCCGATGCAGCTGCCGGAGAATTGGGAGCTGAAGTAAAACAGGTGCTAGAAATTTATGAAAAGGTGTTTAACCACCGCTCTTTTACGGGGCGATCAGGTTCGTTTTACAAATATGAAGGACTGGGTTCCATTTACTGGCATATGGTGTCGAAGCTACTTCTGGCCCTGGGTGAGAACTTAATGGAGTTTGCCCGGGATGAAACTAAGCGGGAACACATCTCACCGCTAAAAGAATACTATTACCGGATCCGGGAAGGGATCGGGGCCCACAAAAAACCTCAGGACTACGGAGCCTTTCCCACCGACCCCTATTCCCATACCCCTTCGATGATGGGCGCACAGCAACCCGGAATGACCGGGCAGGTTAAAGAAGACATTCTCAGCCGGTTCAATGAACTGGGGATCGTTGTCGAGAACGGTCAGATCATCATTTCCCCCGACCTTTTACAGGAAAACGATTTTACCAGAAACAAAGACCTAGAATTCAGTTTTTGCAGCACCCGTTTTATTTTTAAAAAAGGAAAAGAAAAAGGCATCACAATTCACTATAAGCAGAAAGAAGACAAGTCTTTAAATATTCCTTCCCTGCTTATCCCGCCAGATCTTTCTGCCGAAATTTTTAACAGAACCGGGCAGATCAGGGAAATTTTGGTTTACCTTTAAGGTAGTTCTATGGCAATCGCCTTTTATTATCAACAAAAACCAGCCTGAAGATGAGCTATACAGCAGATCCCCAGAGGTATGATTCTATGAAGTACAACCGTGTGGGCAGATCCGGCCTTTTACTGCCGGCCATTTCCCTTGGCCTTTGGCATAATTTCGGAGGGGTTGATGTGTTTGAAAACGGCCGAAAGATCATTCACCGGGCTTTTGATGCGGGCATCACCCATTTTGACCTGGCCAACAATTACGGCCCTCCTCCCGGCAGTGCAGAGGAGAACTTTGGCCGCCTGCTTGCCAAAGACCTGAAAAGCTACCGGGATGAGCTCATCATCTCTACCAAAGCGGGTTATGAAATGTGGCCCGGTCCCTATGGTGACGGGGGCTCACGAAAATATCTTCTCGCCAGCCTGGACAACAGCCTCAAACGAATGGGGCTGGATTATGTGGATATTTTCTATTCTCATCGGCCCGACCCGGATACGCCCATGGAAGAAACCATGATGGCACTGGACCAGGCAGTCCGGCAGGGAAAAGCACTCTATGCTGGTATTTCCAGCTATTCGGCTGATCAAACCCGGCAGGCAGCTGAAATTATCCGCCATCTGGGTACCCCCTGCCTGATCCATCAGCCAAGCTATTCTATCCTAGACCGCTGGGTAGAAGACGGATTACTGGATACCCTTGAGGATTTCGGCATCGGATGCATTGCCTTCTCTCCCCTGAAGCAGGGAATCCTTTCCGACAAATACCTGAAAGGAATACCAGATGATTCAAGGGCGGCAAAACCCACAGGGTTTCTCAGTAAAGACCAGATAAATCAGGAAACCATGGGAAAAGTGAAAAAACTGAATGAGATAGCACAGCAGCGCGGTCAAAGCCTGGCACAGATGGCCATCTCCTGGCTGCTGAAGGATGAACGGGTCACCTCTGTGCTGGTAGGCGTAAGCAGCATCAACCAGCTTGAAAACAACCTGGAGGCCTTGAACAACCTGGAGTTTTCACGGGAAGAGCTGCAGCAGATCGATGATATTGCCGGACGTTAAAAACCATGCTCCGGGAAAAGCCGGTTTGTCCTGAAACTATCAGGTTCTTAAATAGGAGGCACCGTTGATATCCAGGATAGCTCCCGAAGCGTATTCAAGCCCGTCGGATGCCAGCATCAGAATGGCATTGGCAACCTCGGCGGGGGTTGCCATCCGCCCGAAAGGAGATTCCTGCATCAGTTGCGTTTTTTCTTTCTCAGACAATGCCTGCAGGCCCATATCCGTTTCCGTAAATCCCGGTGCTACAACATACACATAAACCCTGTATTTGGCAAGGGCCTTAGCCATGGACTGGCTCATGGCATTCAACCCTGCTTTGCTTGCGGCGTAGGCGGGTTGATCAGGCTCTCCCCTGAATGCTCCTCTTGAAGAAACATTGATAATTTTGCCCCCATTATGCCTCTTCATTTCTCTTGAGGCCCAGTAACAAAGATTAGCCGCAGCAATCAGGTTTACATTCAGGATGTGCTCCCATGCTTCATTCCATTCATCGAACTCATTATCAATATTGTGAAAGCTTGAAACCCCGGCATTGTTGACAAGCAAATCAATGCGGCCGAATTTGCCGGTGAAATCCCTGATCAGGCTTTCAGGCGAATCTTTTTCTCCGATATCATATTGAAATAAACCGTGGTTTTTGCCCGGCAATTCATTCAGTGTGTCAAGGGCTGCCTGCTCATTGGAGCGATAATTGATCCCCACATTGGCACCTTTTGAAGCAAAGGCCAATGCTGTTGCTTTGCCTATACCCCGGGAGCCACCGGTAATTAAAATGTTCTTTCCCTTAAAATCGATATTTGCCATTTTACTGGTTTAATTAAAAAGTTTCGTTTTAGGCCAATGTTTCTCCCGTGTTTGTGGTTTTGAGTTTCGGGATACTTTTAAATTTTCGGGACTTAAGCAACCGCCCGAAGACAGGAAAAACATGTGCACTTACGCTCATACCAACAGTTCAGTATACACAGGATTGCTGACATCAGAGCCACTACCATTTTTCTTTGGATATATCCGGCCATATATACTTTTCATATATCTGCCTTATGCCATTCATTTGCTCTGAAGTCAAGCCGGGCACTTTCGATGCCCTGACATTTGAAACAACCTGATCAGGACTTGATGCACCGGGAATGACACAACCAACTTCCGGGAACATCAGGATCCATTTAAGGGCCATTGCCGGCAAATTGGTCTGTTCCGGAAAAAGCTTTTTTATCTCTTCAACGGCTTCCAATCCTTTCATAAAATCCACTCCCGAAAATGTTTCACCATAATCCAGCACATCATCTCCTTTAAAAGAGCGATGATCGTCATTGCTAAATGTGGTAGATGCAGAAAATTTTCCGGTCAACAATCCACTGGCCAGTGGCACCCTGGTGATTATGCCAATATTTTTTTTCGCTGCTTCAGCAAAAAACTTTTCGGATGGGCGCTGCCTCAGCATGTTGAAAATAATCTGTATTGTAGTAACATTTTCGTATTCAATGGCTTTTTGCGCCTCATCAATGGTTCCAACACTAACCCCTAAGTTCATTATTTTGCCTTCCTTTTTCAGGGTGTCAAAGAAACCAAATATTTCCGGGCGATCATAGGTTTGGGGTGGCGGACAATGCAATTGAATAAGGTCAATAGTTTCCAGGCCCATATTTTTTAAACTATCTTCAACGAATTTGCGCAAAGTTTTTGTTTGATAAGCCTGATCAATATGGGGGGAAAGCCGGCGACCGCATTTGGTGGCTACATATATCCGTTCTTTTCGGGAGCGGACAAAGCGGCCCACAGCTTTTTCGCTTTCCCCGTTTTCATATACGTCAGCGGTATCAATAAAATTGACACCATTGTCAATTGCGGTGTTCAATATGGCATCAGCTTTTTTTTGGTTAAAGCCACTGCCCCATTTCCCACCGACCTGCCAGGTTCCAAGGCCTATTTCAGAAACCTCAAATCCTGTTTTTCCAAGTAATCGCTTTTTCATCTTCTATAAAGATTTTTGCTTTACCATTCGACCGGGCAAATGAATTAAACCCGGATAGAAAAAACCCGGAAATGATTAACCGGGCATTTTTCAAGGCTAAAGTTAGGATATTTTCTGAAAGTTAGGCCGAAAGGGCACCTTTTCAGGAAAGATTACCTGGTTTTGTCCAGTCTGCAACACAGGAAGTTCCTGACCAAAAGGTACCGGAAAAATCATAGCAATTTCCAGCTTCCGGAATTTTCTGCAATACGCCTGTCCGTTTCCCTACACCAACTGTACGGGAATGAACAAATAAAATAATGAAAACATATCCCCACACTCATTTAAAGGACTGATTATATGACACATAACACAAATGGCCTGAATTTGGGGTAGTAAAATTTGCTGACATAGAATTTTGCTGAAACACATTATTTTTGAAAGATTTTTCCAACAAACCCTAACAATCACAATGCTAAAAAACTACTTCATCATCGGCCTGCGCAGCATTTTCAGCCAGCGTTTTTACAGCATCCTCAATATACTGGGACTGGGTGTCGGGCTGGCTCTGGTAATTTTTATCGGTCTTTACCTGCAGGACCAGCATCGCTTTGACCGATGGTATGCCGACCATGAGCGGATTTATCGTGTGGAATATGGAGAATGGGGCATCATTGGCCCGGCCTTCAAAAGAATGATTGAGGAGTCCAGTGCAGATATTGAGCAAACCCTAAGACTTAATACAAGTGTATTTCACAATTCAGCGTTGCGTAAAGACCAAGAAGTGGTGCGCATCAGAAATATAGTGGCTGCCGACCCCGAAGTTTTTGATTTTTTTGATCTGACCATTATTCATGGGGAAGCAGCCACGGCACTTGACGACATAGGAAATATCGTGCTCACCCGCAGCGAAGCCCTGAGATTATTTAATACGGAAAACCCCATTGGTGAAGTACTAAGTCTTAACGACGAATACAACCTGGTGGTTTCGG
>SLRE01000026.1 GCA_007131125.1 Bacteroidales bacterium
ATGCGGCTCCGGGGCTTTCCAGGCAATACGGATCCTCTACCCGCTGCAGGTAAGGAAGATGGTTTGGCCAAAGATCGCCCGAAGCAACAGTTTCTCCCCCACAGTTGGCGTGATATACGGCATTGATCAGACGATTATGACGGTCGGTCACCACATCACCGTATGTGTGAAAAACGGCCTGCATAATGGCAGGATAGCGCGAGCGACCGTAATAGGCCTGGCAATGTACCTGATCGCAAACGTCATATCCATGGTGTACGCCCCGCCTGGAATTCTCCAGGGCATAGGTGCGGGCCAGGATGGTTTGTACCTTATAAAATTCGGGGTGGCGGTTAAAACCCGATTCCGACTCCACAACACCAGCCAGGTAATTGTCGTAGGCCACCCTGTTGACCAGGATAAGTTCATCCTCTCCGGGATAAACCAGCAGGTAATCGTCATAAACCCTGTAAGATTCGGCAGGCTGTTGGGGGCGGACAAAGAAAAAATTCTCCAGGCGTTTCCCCTCAAGGGAAAGGCTGCCTTCAACAAAAAAAATGGTGTCTTTTCCAGACACATAAAGGCCCCATGGGTTCGACTGAATACTCAGTTGCTGGAATTTTTCCAGGCGCATCAGGGTTTGTCCTTTATCATCCCTGAGCACATAGGAGCCTGAGGCGGGAGTGAAGGAAAAGGAAGTAAGACTGATGCCTGAGAAAATACGGGCATCAATGGTTTCGGGCATGTGCATCTGGGCATGAGCTTTTGATACCAGCGCACAAAAAACCAGAATAACGACGCAACATGCAATGCTGTTATGCCTCATTTTTCAAAAAGTTATGGATGATGCCTGCAGCTTTTTTGCTGGCTCCTTCTCCCCCGAGCTTCTCCTTTAGTTCACGGTATTGGTTTTTCAACTCCTCCCGGTAAGTTTTATCATGAAGCAAAAGCTCCAGCCGGTTGGCCAGTTCTGCTTCATTAAATTCCTCCTGGATCAGTTCTTTCACTACTTCCCTATCCATTATCAGATTAACCAGGGAAATATACTTTACCTTAACCAGGCGTTTGGCGATGTGAAAGGAAACTTTCCCTGCCTTATAACAAACCACCTGGGGCACCTCAAACAGGGCCGTTTCAAGGGTTGCCGTTCCGGAAGCCACCATGGCGGCATGGGCTGAAGCAAGCAGAGGGTAGGTTTGGCCGTAAACAATGGAAACATTCTCCTTTTCGGTAAAACCCCTGTAAAAGTCTTCGGATAGCCCTTCAATGCCGGCAATCACAAACTGGTATTGCGGAAAGCGCCCCGCCGCAGCGATCATTACCTTCAGCATTTTGGTGATCTCCTGCCTGCGGCTCCCTGGCAAAATGGCCACCAAAGGCTTATCCGGCAAATTGTTCACTTTTCTGAACTGCACGGAATCCAGGGTTTCTTTTTCACGGGAAATGGCATCCAGCAAGGGATGGCCCGTAAACTCCACTTCATAGTTAAAGCGTGCATAAAATGCTTTTTCAAAGGGAAGGATCACCAGCATCTTGTCAACATAACGCCTGATCTTTTTCACCCTGGATTGTTTCCAGGCCCAAACCTGTGGCGAGATATAATAAACCGTTTTTATCCCGTTTTTCTTTGCAAATTCGGCCATTCGCAAATTAAAACCCGGGTAGTCTATCAGTATCAACACATCGGGCCGGTAAGCAAGGATATCCTGTTTACAAAGTTTAATATTTTTCAGGATGGTTTTCAGGTTGATGAACACTTCCCAGAAACCCATGAATGCCAGTTCGTTGATATGTTTCACCAGGTGGGCACCCTGGTTTTTCATGCGGTCGCCTCCCCAGCAACGGAACTCCGCCTCAGGGTCTTTTTCCTTCAGCTGCTTCATCAGATTGGATGCATGCAAATCGCCGGAGGCCTCACCGGCTATGATATAATACTTCATTCCTGCATGGGTTTAATACAAGATTTAATGAAACAGGACCTATTCAACTTTATAAAAAACAAAACCCAAAAGTAAACCTAATGGGATAATGTTACAAGAATTATTTGAAATAGAAAAAGGCAATGGCCATAAGGAAGGTGATCAGCAGAATACCCCGGCCGGTTTTATCATATTTTAAACTAACCATAAAGTACCTGAAGGGAAGCAGATTGAAAAAAATCGCAACAAGGAAAGGCATTTCAGGGTTCAGCTGGTAAATGCCCCTTTCCACATATCCCCAGGGAGAGAGTATAAGCAATATCAACCCATAGATAAGAAGCGGCACCACAAGGCCGATCAAAATACCCAAACCCCAGGAATCCTTTTTAAGCATTAAATTTCCATTTTTGAATTTCCGGTATCAGCCCATGAGCTGTAAAGTCGAATTGCACCGGCACCACTGAAATATAATTGTTTTCCAATGCCCACTCATCGGTTTCCCGGCTGTTTTCATGCAGACGAAAACGCCCTGTGAGCCAGTAGTAATCTTTTCCCCTCGGATCGCTTCGATGGTCGAACTCCTCCTCCCAGTTGGCCCTGGCCTGACGGCATACCTTGATGCCTTTTATCTCCTGCTCCTTAACTGCCGGGATGTTTACATTCAGGCAAATGCCTTTGGGAAGCCCGTTTTTAAGAACATTGACTGCAATATCCTGAACAAATTTTTTGGAAGCCTTAAAATCGGCATCAAAACGGTAATCCAGCAGGGAGAAACCAATGGAAGGAATATCTTCCATGGCTCCTTCAATGGCAGCAGACATGGTGCCACTGTATATGACATTGATGGATGAGTTGGAGCCGTGATTGATGCCCGAAACCAGCAAATCGGGTTTGCGTTTCAGCACTTTGTTAACGGCCAGTTTTACACAATCTACCGGGGTTCCGCTGCAACTGTATTCTTCATGTCCCCCATCCACTGTGATTTTTTCAAGGCGCAAAGGGTTTACAATTGTAACCGCATGGCCCATCCCGCTCTGGGGTTTATCCGGGGCCACCACCACCACTTCTCCTATCTCAAGCATATACTGAACCAGGTGGCGTATGCCCGGAGCCATCACTCCATCATCATTGGTAACTAATATAACCGGTTTTTCCATATATCTTCTTTTTCTGCAACAAAGCTATTAAGAATATGCCTTTTTGCAAATTATTAATTGTCAACATTATTTAAACTCACGAACACATAGATTGTTTTTTTACCTGAGCATAACCTGAAAACCCTGATCGGGGGATAACCTCAAAAAATGGTTAAACCCGGGTAATGCCTCCCGAAACGATAAATTTCATTACCTCTGTTGCAGGGGCTTTCAGAGGGACTACATTAGAGGCAGGCACCACAAAAAGGTTTCCGGAAAAGTTGTAGGAATGCGGAAGGTAAACTGCCACCATCCCTTCTTCCAGACCAATGGCGCTCAGGTCTTCCTCGGTAACAAACCCTAGTTTGTGGATGTTGCTGTCGCGGCTCATCTGCACCATTACCGGTTTGGTGAACTTTTTCTTTTGTCCCACAAATGCCGACATAAGGTCTTTTAATGCCGAATACAAAATTCTGACAAGGGGAATGTTGTCCAGCAAGCGGTTCAATAGCAATGAAAAGGGAGTGCGAACAAGCAATGAACCCACCACCCCGAAAATTGTTATGGTAATAATCACTATCAGCAAGCCAAGGCCCGGGATATGTATCGGGATCAGGCTGTCGATAAAAAGAAACACCCGGTAAAGGATAAATATGGTGATGGAAATGGGAGCGATAAACAAAAGCCCCTGAAAAAAATAATAGATCAGTTTGCGCACCACCCGCCGGTAAAGAATATTTTTTCTGTTCATGGCAAAATTTGTTTTTAGCAAAGTTATGGATATATGTCAAAGCTGACAGTTGGCGGGGCTTAACTTTTTTTAACTACCGACAAAGTGGCAGCCATTGGGGTGTGGCGCGTTTTTTGACTATATTTGCAAGCTATTTTTTAGCCTAAACCAATACCAAACATATATGGAAATTTTCATCATTTTCGGAGTTTTCGTGTTACTAAGCTGGCTGGTATCATCCCAGCTCAAGTCGCGCTTTGCAAAGTATTCGCGCATGCAGTTGCGCTCTGGGCTTTCCGGAAGGGACATTGCCGAAAAAATGCTCAGTGAACACGGCATTGACGGGGTAAGGGTCATTTCAACACCCGGTCGGCTCACCGACCATTACAACCCCCTTGACCGCACCGTCAACCTGAGCCCGGAGGTTTACAACGGGCGAAGCGTTGCAGCGGCTGCTGTTGCAGCCCACGAATGCGGACATGCTGTGCAGCATGCCAAAGCTTATGCATTCCTGAAATTAAGGTCGGCATTGGTGCCTGTAGTAAGCGTCAGCTCAAGGTATATGCAGTGGATTTTGCTTGCCGGTATCCTTACCGTGGAAGCTGCCCCGGGTATCTTGCTGGCAGGGATCGTCATGTTTGCCATGACCACCCTTTTCAGCTTTATCACGCTGCCTGTGGAGTTTGATGCCACCAAAAGAGCATTAGGCTGGCTTACCGATACCGGACTCACCGTTGGTGAAGAATACAGCAACGCCAAAGATGCACTCAAATGGGCAGCCCTTACCTATGTTGTGGCAGCATTGGCATCGCTGGCAACACTGGCCTATTACATCATGATCTTTTTAGGAAGAAGAAATTAATTTTCTGTTTCCCAACAAAAAAAGGCAGCCAAAGAGCTGCCTTTTTTTATGCCAAAACCTTTTCAGGAAGCCCTAACCCAATAGTTTTCGCAGCTCCCGGTAAACCCTTTCCACCGGCAGGCCCACTACGTTAAGGTAAGATCCCTCAATTTTTCGGATGCCTACCTGTCCGATCCATTCCTGTATGCCATAGGCGCCGGCCTTGTCCAATGGCTTGTAATGGTCAATGTAATAAAGAATCTCTTCTTTTTGCAGGGGGCGAAAGTAAACCCGGGTTTTTTCAAAAAACAAAACGGTTTGTTTCTGATGCCGGATGCAAACCCCGGTGAGCACATCATGTCCTTTTCCCGACAGGCGTGTGAGCATTTGAAAAGCTTCTTCCCCATCCGCAGGTTTGTTCAGGATCATATCACGGTCCACCACTATGGTATCGGCGGTAATTACCGTCACATTCTTTTTCTTTAGCTCGGTTTCAAAGCCGCGGGATTTTTCGTGGCAAAGGAATAAAACCACTTTATCCGGTGACATCTCATCAGGAAAGGATTCCGGGACAGGACGCGACAAAACCCGGAAGGGAATGCCGGTTTGCTCCATCAGGGCTTTTCGCCGGGGCGACTGAGAGGCAAGAATGATATCGTATTGCGATTTTACTTTCTGAAAAAAATCCATCAATAAGTTAAATAGAAATAAATCAGGATCATGGAAAGCACCCCGGCCAGCAGGATGAGTTTCACAAACCGGTTTAACCTTGTGTAGTCCTGCTTCATGGAAGCCTTTAAAAGGCGGTGGATCAGCAAAAGAAAGGGAACCTGCACAAAAAACAGGAGATAAATAAACAGCAGGTCCAATTCCCGGCCCAAAAGGGCAACCTGCAGGTAACCCGCAAAAAGCATAACCAGTATGATCAGCGACACGACCATTCTTTTTGTTGCCCGCAACCCAATGACAACAGGAACCGTTTTGCACCCGGCTTTGGCGTCGCCTTTTATATCTTCAATATCTTTAATCAGTTCGCGGATAAGGGTGGTAAAAAAAGCAAACACCAAATATGCAATCAAAAAGCGGCTGGCAAAAAGTCTGTTAAGGGGTTCCACCACAACGGCTTCATCAAGGGTATGTATCTCAACCACCCATACGATTACCATTACCAGAACGGTCATAAAGGCCACCAAAAGGTTTCCCACCAAAAACATGCGCTTGTAGCGGATGCTGTAGAACCACAACAAAGCAGGGATTACCAGAAAAACCAGCAACAGGGGCCAGTACCAGAGGCGATAAGCCAGGTAAGCCGCTATGCCCACCCCCAGCACATTTAAAATGGTATGGGAAAAAATGGCATGGCGGCGGCTAAGGTCTTTTCCCAAAATGATTCGATGGGGTTTGTTGATGCGATCAATGCGCAGGTCGAAATAGTCGTTGATGGCATAACCCGCGGCACTCAGCATCAGGGTGGCAAGCACGAGCAAAAAGAACTGGAAATGGGTCAGACCTGTATCCGGGAAAAGTGGCAGCAGAATGCCATACCGGAAAAGATATTGTGTCAATGCAATGATCAGCAAATTGGGCCACCTGAACAGCCTGAGGTATGCGCCCACTTTTCCCATGTTCTCCCCTTTGTTTTATTTGAAAATCACCAGTGAAATCCGTCTTCGTCAAACCAGGTACCGTGTACCTTCATCACCTGTTCAATAACGTCTCTTGCACATCCATAACCCCCTTTGAAAGAGGAGATATATTTTGAAATGCTTTTTATCTCTTCGGCAGCATCTGCCGGGCAGGCTGGTACACCCACTTCTTCCATCACCTCGTAATCAGGAATATCGTCTCCCATATACAAAATGCTTTTGGGATCAATGTTGTTGTCCTCGATGTACTGCCTGTATACCCCTAGTTTGTTTCCCACCCCAAGGTAAATATCATTAACACCCAAACCTGTAAACCTTTTCCTTACGGCTTCTGAGTTTCCGCCTGAAATGATGGCAATACGGTATCCTTTTCTTACCGCCAGCTGCAAAGCGTAACCGTCCTTTACATTCATACTGCGTAACAATTCCCCGTCGGGGGTGAGCAGCACAATGCCGTTGGTCATCACTCCATCCACATCAAAAATAAAAGTCTGCACAGAAGAAAGAAGTTGTTTATAGTTCGTCATGGAAAACCTCTGGGTTAATCAGTTTTGCTTTTTTCAATAATACTTTCCGAGATAAAATTATAAATTTTTCGATAACCCTCAAAAGCCGAGAGTATCACCAGATGCTTTTTCATCACCTTTTCATTTTTCCTCACTGCCGGGCCTGTCTGCACTTTGGCGGGACTTTCATGCATTGCTTTACGGGCAGTTTCCAGTATCAGGGGGCGCAGCATTTCAAACTCCAGGCCGTTGCGGGAAAGGATGTCTTCGGCAATGGCATACATATGGTTGGTAAAGTTGCAGGCAAATACCGCGGCCACATGCAGCAAAACGCGTTCTTCAGAGGAAGTGCGATGCACCCGGGTGCTGAGCCTTGCGGCAAGCTGCTCCAGCAAAGCCATGTCCTGTTCATGGGCAGCTTCCAGGCATAATGGAACCTGCGAGAAGTCAACCTCTACCTCTTTGGAAAAAGTTTGCAGGGGATAAAAGACCCCGATACGGTTTCCTGCCTTTTTCAAAACCTCCATGGGCATGCTCCCGGAGGTATGCACCAGAAACTTTCCCGGATAGGGAAATCGTTCAGCCAATTCCGGAATAGCATCATCGGATATGGCGACAATATAAAGGTCTGCTTCTGCACTGAGCTTTTTAAGGTCCGTGGCAGGTTCGCAGTCCAGCCTGTGGGCAAGGGAATCAGCCGACTCGCGGCTGCGGCTGAAAACCTGCAAAACTTCCAGCCCGTTTATTTTCAGAGCCAGTGCAAGGCGGGTACCAACATTGCCCGCCCCTATCATCACCACTTTTTTAATGCCTTTTTCCATGTCAAAGGGTTTACCCGGATGTTCGCTCCCTTCTTTTCCAGCGATAACGGAAAGAGATAAAGAGTCCCACCATCAATACGATTATACTCATCCAAAGCAGATTGATAAATGGAAAGATGATGGTTTTGATGATGATAAAGTCGGTACGTTCCTCAAACACTTTTAACTCTATGGTAAAAGGTTTATCGGTTACATCAGAAAAGCGGAACCTCAGGTCGAGATCACGGATTCCATCATCTTCATAAGATACCCGTCCGCTTTTCAGGATAAAGGAAGGGGAAATTTCATAGGCCTGCCCGAAATGGGTAATCACTTCCATGAGGGCTGTGATGCGTATGTCGTCAGGATCAACTTCACCCTGCCGGGAAGGGGTTTCCAGTTTATTCAACACCAGGCTGTTGTTGCCGATTTCCAGGGTGTCATTTACGGCAATTTCAAGGGTTTCTATCAGGGTATAATCTTCCAGATCGTCGGGCCTTTCCAGGTCGGCAAAAGTAATGTAGGTAAAAACATCCCTGCCGGGATACACCTTTGCATAGGGTTCATATACATTGCCCATGCGCTCGTTGAGCAATATGGAAGGATAGGAAGAAAACACCTTGTAATAATCTCCCTCCCGGTTTTTTTTGAGAAAGTCTACCTGGTAATGCAAACGATCGCCATCCTTTTGCTGTCCAACATAGGTAACATAATATTCTCCCATGGGCAGAATTTCTCCTTTGATCAAAAGCAGGTTTTCGGTTTCCGAAAAATTTTCGCCCAGGAAGTACCCTGATGTATTTTTGGAAATGGTTTCTTTTTGCGAAAAAGTAAGCACCACCGCAAACATAAACAAGCCCATCCCAAGATGGCTTACAATGGCTCCGTTTTTGGCATACTGTCCCTTAAAACGAAATACCAGGTCTAATGAAGAAAACAGGGCAAAAAGGGAGGCAAAAGCCATGAGATGATGGGCAGGGGCCGTAATACCCGAAAAAACAGCAATCAATACCACGACAAGCAGTGCAAGGAGAAGGGAAAAACCAACGCTGGTGAAAAACTTTTTCAGGTCGTTGCGACCCCATTTGATAAAATGGGTGAAACCGATAAGCAAACCGATCACCACGGCAAAAGGAAGCTGCCAGTTGTTGTAATATTCCACCACATTAAGCGGAGGGGCAAAGTCTGTCCCAAACACCTGGTTCATCACGGGCATGGAGGTGGAAAAAATAACCTGGAATGCGGAAAGGACCAGCACCAGCGCCCCGATAAACAGCCAGAACTCACGGGTAAATGGTTCTTCGGAGTCTTTGGAAGGGAGGTTTCTGTAATTCACCCCGATCAAAACCAGCCCGGTGATCAGAAAAGTATACAAATACACCAGGATATGGCGGCCCATGCCATCCCTGCCAAAGGAATGTACAGAAGTTTCTGAAAGCACACCGCTTCGGGTAAGGTAGGTAGCATATATCACCAGCACAAAAGCCAGGATGGTAAAAAGGAAGGTGGGAAAATAGGTATTTTTCTTCTTTTTGGAAACCAGCATCAGGTGAAGGGCGGCCACCAGAACCAGCCAGGGCACCAGGGAAGCATTCTCAATGGGATCCCAAGCCCAGAAGCCTCCAAAGGTAAGGGATTCGTAAGCCCATACCCCGCCCAGAAGGATACCTGCTCCCAGAGAGAGCAATCCGAAGGAAGTCCAGGGAAGAGCAGGACGTATCCATTCATGATATTTCTTTTTCCATAAACCTGCCAGGGCATAGCAAAACGGAACCAATACCGCGGCATATCCAATGAAAGTAACCGGAGGATGGGAAAGCATCCAGAAGTTGCGCAGCAGCGGGTTCAAACCGTTGCCATCAGTGATCAGGGCAAGGTATTCAGGATTATGGAAAAAGTGGTTGTCAATATTTTCGGAAGCCTCCCTTAATAAAATAAAAGGGTTCATGCCAATGGTGAGGTCTCCAAGCCGGAACCCCAGCATCATGGACACCATAAACACCTGGGAAACTGCCATAAAAGTCATTACAGGAGATTCCCATCCCCGGGCAAAGCGAATCAGCACCAACCCAAACACCACCTGACAAAGGGTCCAGAAAAGAAAACTTCCCTCCTGCCCTGCCCAGAAACTGGCAATAAGATAGCCCAGGTTCAGGTCGTTTTCGGTATGGATCCAGGCGTAGCGGTATTCGTAAAGGCGGTTCAGCAGAATGTAAAACAAGGCCGCTGAAGCCAGAATGATCATGATGCTGTGCACCCGGAAGGCTAACCGGCCCCAATGGCGCCATTGCCTGAAGTCGGGCCGCTTTTCATTGGAGGCCTGCAGATAAGAAAATGCTGCGAACAATGCCGAAATAAAAGCCAGAATGAGTGCAAACCGGCCAAGATATCCGGGAAATAGCTGTTCACCAATATATTGGATTTCCATAGTTTCGTAAAAAGGTTGAACGGCAAATGTACATATTTCAACATAATCAAGGAAACATAAATTCCCCAACAGGTAAAAAAATACTTATTTTCCTGAAAAGAAAATTAAGCGTTGGATCAACGGGCTTCAGACACCCTCAATTTCAGGGGGGCATGGGGTATCAACAGGCTTTCGAAAAGGGGCTGGGAAAGGATTTCACTGCTAAGCCCGCCCATTTCCTTTATATGGGGGAGGATCCTGATTTCCTTTTCCCCGGCCAGCTCTATCCCGGTAATTTCCAATCGTGCCATACCCTCCCTGTCGGTAGGTGTGGGCTTGCGATATTCCAGGGAGGTTTCCCTGGTATCCACCTCCAGGGGCAATTCGGCTACCGGTCGGATCTCTGTGGTAATACCCGAATATTGGACTTCAATATCAACCGGGAGTGTAAAGCCTTCTCCGGTTTGCATATCAATGGTATCGGGCAAAGCCCTCAACCGCATTCCCTGCAGAATGAACTGAAGGTGTTCCCTTACCCGGTCATCCAGGTATTGGTCGGCACCTTCTTCGGGAAAAGGTACTCCCATGCCCCAGAAAGGCGAAATCTCCCGCCCGGCTTTCAGGCCGCAGGCGAGTGCCTCTGCCAGGTCGCCCTCAATCAGGTGTTGCTCGCTTTCCCGGAAAAATTCCAGGCTGCGCATAGCGGCCTCATCCTGTTGCTTTCTTATTTGTTCTCTATATTTTTCCATAGAAAGACGGTAAAAAACCCAGTATTCATTTTCATCTTCATAGGCATCCACCTGTTCATATCCTTCGAGCCTTTCACGGACGATGGCGGCCAGATGGCCGAAGTATGTTTCCCGGTCCACATTGGCGTTGCTGAGTACTGTCCCGGAAATGGCTCCCGCACTTGCCGCAACAATATCCTCGGTAAGCTGATCCAGGGCAGCTTTTTTGGCCCTCCCGGCATGGTCGTCCCGCTCAGGTTCTTTTTCCACAGAAGCCCTTCCGATAAAATAATCTGCTTCCATTGGAGGTTCTTCGACCCATCCGGGGGCCTGCCTTCCGGTCTGGCAACTAATCATTGCTAAAACAAAAAAAAGTATTCCCAAATATTTCATCCAGCTTAATCTCATAAAAGTCCTGTTTTGGTTCCTTACTTCAATAATAAGGTTTATTTGGGACTAAAAAAAATTTCAGGACAGGAAATTCAGGGCTGTCAGTTTTGCAGGAAAAACAAAAAATTGAATGAGTTCAGCCGCAGGTGTGTAAATCCAAACTTTTAAGTCATGATTGTTTGGAGAAAAATTACCATGAAAACAGCGGTCGGGCGGTTGCTCTTGGCCGATAGCCAAAAACCCAGTTTACACCAAAGTGCAGGTTTGCAGTTTGTATGGTATGCGGGCGCATGGCTCCAAAAATATTATCGGCCACGGCATAGATCTGCAAAGGCCCAAGGTTGAGGTTAAAACCTGCACCCAAATTGTTGTAGTTCCAGTGAATGACCGAATAGGCCAGGCTGAAACCGATGGCATGAACGGGTTTAAAGTTGTAAGAGGCCGTAAATGAGGGATACATTTCACCCTGGTAAAAATCCGCCCGGGCAAGCAGTCCCATTTTATGCCTTGGGCTCAGGTCATACCCTCCTGAAAGGAAGATTTTTGGACCAAGGAAAGAACGGTAATTTTTGGCGGTTTCTTCAATATCAAAAACATTTTTAAGGGAATCCAGCAATTCTTCGAACCCATTGCCGTTATCATCATCATTGCCGAAAAAATCATTGAGGTCTACCCCGTCAAACTCGAATTCACCCTTCATTGTAAAATTCTCCACCCCCTGGCTCCAGTCAATATAACCAAGATCCAATGCACTAAGGGCCAGGGTAAATCTATCATTGGGGCGGTAAACCATTCCCAGGTCCAGGCCAAAACCCATGTTCTGGGTATTGGTGATATAATCCATCTCATCGAAGTCAAAGTCAAAATCCCCCCCGTCGGTAATGCTGTCAAGGGGGCTGAAAGGGCTTGGGGAAGAGACATTGACCACCATATCGGCATTGAGCAAAAGTGCATAGGAATCCGGGTGGGTGTGGAGGGAAAAGTTATTTCTTTCGAACCAAACGTTGCTCATTCCAAAAAGAACTTTTGCACGAAGCCCGGCAGAGAAGTTGTCGGTCCACTGACGTGAATATCCTGCAGCAAACTCCCGGTAATGAATAAAATCCATACCTATTCCCGAAAAATCCGCTTCCCTGGCTTCTTCAATAAAGTGATTGTTGCCCTTTATGAGAAGGGTCATAAAATCCTTTGAATACCCGAATCGTCCGCCAACCTTTTCCGTGGCATTGAAAGAGAAATAATCCCGTCCGGTTAAAAACCCAAAAGCCAGCAATTCATGCTGCAGGTCCATGGTAAAAAAATTCCGGTTCTTTAACGTCCCGATAAGGTTGTCTTCATCCCAGTAAAAATTGTCCATATCATCCTTGCGCAAAAAATCCTGAAGGGCAAAACCCGTATGGGCAAAACCTGTGTAATGGGATGATATACCCGGCATTCCAATGTAAAGCCTTGGCTGGGGGTTCATGGCTACATTGCTGTATGATGACTGTGGTATCCCATCCATCCAGAATATAGTATTGTAATACTGGGCACTGGACGAAAAGGGCTGAGAAAAAGTCAGCAACAGAAAAAACAGGCCGGTAAAAATGACTTTAAAACTCTTTTCCATTAGTTTATTATTTGATGAATTCGGTGACATTTAACACGCCATATCAAAATAATTTTCCTGTGCGCCAACAAATT
Source organism: Bacteroidales bacterium (assembly GCA_007131125.1). Taxonomy (GTDB): domain Bacteria; phylum Bacteroidota; class Bacteroidia; order Bacteroidales; family UBA7960; genus PUML01. The sequence continues at coordinate 12,766 of SLRE01000026.1, forward strand.
TGACATGGCTTGTTTCATTTCAAAACGCTTTCTTAAAAATCAACCACAACCTTTCCTTTAGCCTTAGCCCCAATGGATAAATCAATAATATGGTCGGAAAATATTTTTACTGGAATCTGAACTTCGCTCTTTTCTGGGGTTCTCAGGCGGGCGGAGATAAGCAGTTTTTCGCTGCCCAGAATATCCTCCACTTTGTCCTGGTCCATAAAAACTTTGGTATTTCTTTCTGTTTCACTGGTTACCAGGCCATCCCCATCCACTTCGGCAGAAGGGATAATATTCTTCTCATCGGTTTCCTCAAACATCCGGGCAAGTACTGCACCCTCTTTATCCAGGAAAAAAACCTGGAAGTAGGCATCCAGGGGAAAACCGTTTACAATCCCAAAGTTAAACTCAATCCACTCCAGCTCTTCAAAAGTATCCCCAAAGGTAAAATCAAGGGTGTCTTCAATCAGATAGCTTTCAACCGAAGCGTGCAGGGGAAGCCATACTTCAAGGTCAACCTTAACCTGGCTGCTGTTGTTAACAAACCCGGCCTGTTTGCCGTTTTCGTTCAATCCCGCATCCATGTTGTAAATAAACTCCTTTGGGGGAAGCGCAACCAGTTCTTTGATATTAGAGGACTCCCCGTCAAGCAAAAGGGAGGTAATGGCAATTTCTCCCTCCTGATTAATACCCGGACTCAGTATTTCCCAGGGATTGGGGTATCCTGTCAGGTCCATGGTTTCTTCTTCCTTCTGCCCATAAAGTTCATGGGTATTCACCACAACCGGAAACCCAAATGAATTATACGCATCAATTTTTACAAAGGGGTTGGCAAACTCTATGGCTCCGTCCACCCAGTTACGAAAAATGCTGATGGGAATCTCACCTTCACCCAGGGCAAGCTGGGTATAGCTCACATCTCCGTAGATGGACAAAAACTCCAGGTCGAAAAAGCTTTTGTTAAGGGTAAGTTGGTAGGGTGCATTATCAGGAGTACCGGATCCGGCTACCTCCACATGGTATTGAATATCAAACAGGTTGTTTTGGTCATTATCTGAATAAAACTCAAAGGTAAATCCCCCAAGCTCCGAAGAATCCGGGCTGTCAAGGTCCATTTCAAAAGAGAGCGGATTACCCGACCCGTCATAAGACTGAGGAATGGTAACCGTAATGGTTAATTGATAACCGTCATTTACCAGGTCCTGGGCAGAAGCACTCACCAAAAACTTTCCTTCCTCCATGGAAAGGGAGTCCAGGCGCTCTCCTGCACCAAAAGAAAAATCAAGGGTTTCGGTAAAAGTGACTTTGGCGGATTTTCCCCCGGGATGGACCTCATACGTCACCTGTGAGTCCTGGTCGGGCAACTCAAACAACTCTCCTCCTTTTAGGGTTTCAGCGGATTTGCGGTAAACCAGGGAAACGAAATTGTCCTCATCCACATCAATCAGGTCAAAGTCTTCATCCGGTACAATATCTTCAATGGAAAGGGAAGATTTAACCATTGGAAGGGCAATTACCGGGCCGTAGGTATAGTCTGGAAGTTCGTCAATGTCGAGGTAGCTGTAATCGCAGGAGGGAATAAACAATCCAGGCAGCAAAAACAAAAACAAAATCCCGGTCAACCTGCTGATAGTTTTTTTCATAAACAAGGCTTTTTAGGCATTTGGGGTTATTCTAAGTGAGAAACAGCAATGGTTTCCGAATACAGTCTGGTTTTTGGTGACGAATATAAAGAAATAATGCATGGGTTAACTAATAAAATCCCTTGGTGCTTATTACCTGTTTTACGGTTCAGGGCGCATTAAGGTTTCCAAGAAAAAAGCAGACAACCCGGTTATCTTTTCCGGTAACGAGGTTCCAGGTTTGATCCTGCATCAGGGATTCAAGAAAGAAAGGCTGGTCTCCCGAAAGCGGAAAGTTCCGGACCATTTTTCCACCGGTATCAAACAAAAAAACTTTTTCCCGGGCAGAGGTCGTCAGGCCGATAAAGGTTTTGTCGCCTGCATGCAGAAGTTCAGGAGCCCGGTCAATGGCATAAAACATGGGCTGAGAGACAACTTTTTCAGCAAGATGGTTGAAAATTTTCAGAGAGTCTGCTTCCAGGAAAATAAACAAATGCCCTTCTTGCTGTTTCGGCTCATGAACAAGAAAGTGATGACCGGGCTGCAGGGTATCCAGGCGGTATTCATATACTTTTGCATCGGGATGAATTTCGAATACCTCTCCGGTATCTCCGGAGGCGACAAACCTTGGGTTGTCGTCATGAATGGTAAAAACAGGATTTTGTGCTGCCAGTTTTACTTCCTGCTCCACAGAAAGTCGAACCCCTCCCCTGCGGTTCAGAAAAACAGGTTTTCCGTTTTCTTTCACCCCCACAAGGTAATCTCGGTTTCTCAGCCTGAGAAACTGCATAGGCCTTTCCAGGATTTTTGAAAGCTGTGGACGTTGCCAGCCGGAAACCTGTTTGCCCCTGATGTCGAAATTGTAAATCCGGCGATCTTCCGCGGGCACAAGCAAACGGTAGTCCTTGTTGTTGTCATAGTCAAAAACAGCCATACCGGCAGCGGCAGCCGATGGCAGTCGAATGGGATAACCGCTGACGTAATTGCCGTTGCGGTCGATAAGGTGAAGGTAATTTCGTGTATTGAAAAGGTACTGATAGCGGTTGTTCCGGTAAAAATCCACCTGATAGATATCCGAAACCGCAGGACCGGAAATTTCCTTTTTCCATAAAATGTTGCCAAAACGGTCGATCAGGTAAAGGTTGTTTTCCTCATCCTGCACCACAATCTCACGGGAGTTGTCATTATGGTTAAATACGCTGTATGGACGGGTATGCAAAGGGGCATCCAGTGCGGTTTCCCAAATGGGCTCGGGCAGTCCTGACAGCGGACGCTGGTCTTTTTGCACGGAACCGTAACTGAAAAACATCCCGGGCTGATGATATACAAATTCCAGTGCAAGGTTTTGCAGGTGCACTCCTTCAGAGGCCAAAAGCCTGAAAATATTGCGTGCCGGGGCTGTCAGCCTGTCTTCCTTTAAGGCCATCAAGCCAGGGATATTCAGATAATAAGCCAAATTGGCCCTGGAGTGCATGAAACTTATAGTTTCACGGTGGCGGGAATCGGAAGAAAGCATCTGCCCATATTGTTTCTGCATCAGGTACCTGTTGATGAGTCCCCGGGAACTGGCTGCTACCACCACAGAATCCAAAACACAATACCAGGAATAATTTTCCTCAAGCATGCCCCGGGTCAAAGCCGGAACAAGACCCCTGTAGGCCGTCCTGTAAACAACATAATCAAAAACCGTATCTGTGGCCTCCACCAGGGGTTGTTCCCCCTCAAAAGCTTTGGACAGAAGCTTCCTCAAAGAGTCGGGCTGCGCCAGCCGTTGCAGAAAAAGCCTTGAACTGTCGGCACTTTCGCCCGGCATATATGAAATGGCGGTTGCGGCCTCCAGTGGTTTTCCTGGCTCCGATACCTTTTCAACAATTCCGAGGTAGGGATTAAGAATGGCCTCCAGCTCATCAGTGCCGGCAGAAAGCCTGCTACCCGAATGAATGACAGCCCTGGAATGGTCTTCTGCCGAAAGAAACGAAAAAGCCATTACCTTGGAGGGCAGGTAGTTGGTCAGGATATGTTCACGGGAAGGAGTAGTTTGAAACCCCTCAAAAAAAGTATCCCCTCCAGGTATCATAAACCCGTTAAGTCTTAACTCCTTCTCCTGCCAGGAAAGGTCCCATGACAGCCATCCCCCAAAACGGCGGCAGGGAAAAAACGGGATATCCACGGTGTCTGTCATCATTTCCAGCACCCTGCAGATGCGGTCTCCCCTTAAAAATAGGTTGTCGGCTCCTGTGGCAGAGGCGTTGCGAAGGCGGTCAAAGCCCGCGTCATCCTGAATGCTGCGCTCAGAGTAAAATTGTGCAATGGCATGCTCAAGCAGCCTTTGGTTGTACCCCATCAGCAACGAACCTTTGAAATAGGAATAATAAAAAGGTTTTTCGCCCGTACCGCCTGAATAAATATGGGCATCAAGGTAAGGATAACTTTCAGGGGAATCCTCAATAAAACCATGCTCTTCCAGGATTTCAAAAAAAGTTCTTTCGCGCATATGCCGGGGCAGGCGAAGGTTAAGAAGTACAGGGGATACGCCCCTGGTATCAGGATGAAGGGAAAGCAGCAGGCGGGTGTCCTGAAATGCTTCCAATAATTTTGGGTTTTTAGCTGCCAGAGAGTCCAGCTGATAAAGGTGGGGGATAATTTCATCCAGAAAATCCGATCCGGTTTTTCCTTCTCCCGGGGGAAGGCTCTCGGACAGTCGTGAAGCCATATCTGAAGGGTCTTTCAGGTCAAGCAGCAGATAAGCATCTGCCGGAACAAAGGAGTAAATATCGATGGTGGCAAGACGAGTCCTTTCCTGCAGATGGTTGAGCAAAAACCACAGCCCTGTTAGCAAAACAATAACCGAAATAATAATGGCCCAGGTTACTCCGGAAATTCTGTACATAAAAACCTCATATTATAAACAAAACAAGAATGCCGTTGAGCAGGCTGATGGCTCCCAGCCCCAGAAGTACCATTATCCGCAGCTTACGCCCGGCAATAAAAGCAGCATAAGCGGTTTTGATGATATTGTTGCTGATGATTGCCTGCATGGTGGCCATGGCAATGGCCGTTGAAGAAACATCGAATTTTCCCTGGAAAAGGTTGAGCAAAAAAGGATCAATATCGGTTACCCCCACCATCCATGAAAGTATATTCAAACCTCTGATACCAAAAGATTCAATCACAAAATGGGTAATAAAGGAAAAGGCCACGAACAACAGGGTAAAAATCATGGCCACTTTAAACTCAAGGGGGTTTTTATCAAAAGTCTCAACCTTTTCGGGCCGGTCTTTGCCAACCACATAGCGGTAATGGTAAAAAACGGCTACCCCAACTGAAAAAACCACCAGAATCAGAAAATAAGGGGTGAGCATTTTCCCTAAGGACAGGTTAAAAATATACATCAGCACCAGAATGCGCAGGTACATCATGGCAATAGCCAGAATAATGGCCGTGGCATACCTTGGGGTATCACCGGTAATTTTGCGGCTTTTGCGGGCCATGATGATGGTGGTGGCCGTACTGCTGTAAATCCCTCCCAGAATACCGGATATCAGGATGCCAGAATCACGGAATACAAATTTTCGCAGCAGGTAGCTCATGTAAGAAATGGCCGAAATCACCACCACCGCCAGCCAAATGTTAAAGGGGGTCAGGTCCAGGAAAGGAACAAAAGGCTCATTGGGTACAATGGGAAGCACCACCCCTGCAATGGCAAGGAATTTGGCCAGGGTGGTAAACTCATCCTTGTCGAACTTCCTGGAAACTTCCACGAAGCTTTTTTTCATCTCTGTGAAAATCAACACCGTAACCACAACCAGGATGTACAACCAGGCCGGCTGGGTGATTACCAGGGGGGGGATACAATAGGTAATGAGTGCCACCACAATGGTGGTAATTCCATATTCCCCGAAACTCACCATTTTTTTCCAGTAATAAATGGCCAAAAAGCCGGAGATGACCAATCCCCCGCCAAGGTAAGGGATCATGGTGACGGGTTCAAAGATATAAAGCAGGTATCCCAATATGCCGATAAAAGTAAAGGTGCGGTCGGTCCCAAAGATGCGCATCTCCTCCTTTTCCGAATGTAACCGCCTCAGGGCAAGACCAATGATCAGCGAAAAGATGGTTACCAGGATAAAGTGCAGCAGCTTTTCAGGTATAAAATCAACAAAATCCATGGCTTATAAAAAATAATCTATTCACGCTTTATCACCATTTTGGTGAAGCTATTCAGTCCATCGGAAACCCGCAGCAAATAAGCCCCCCTGGGCAGATCAGCAACAGAAACGGGCATGGTCTGCTTATTACCCTCCGACAAGTCTTTGCTGAAGGATTTTACAAGCTTACCCTGCATGTTATATAAATGAATGTAATGAACTCCTTTGGTTTCAGGAAAAATCTGCAACTGAAAATGATCTGCGAAAGGATTGGGAAAAACCTTTATGGATGTCTCTCCAGAGGATTCGGGTGCAATCACTGTTGTGGGGTCATCCACCCCGTGATACCAGTCATAAGCTGCCGATGCGCTGCTTTCCAGGTCGGAAAGATGATCGCCGGCCAGCAGGGCAAAAGCAATGGTCAGGGTATCACCCGGGGCTAAATTAAAGGGACCGGTGCTCAACAGGGTGGAAACATCATTGTCTTTGTCGAATACTCCGGCATTGATGCGGTTGCTTTTCAGTGCGGTATATTTTTCAAAACCTGTAAACCCGTTGCTGATATTGATGCTACCGCCGAAGCCCTTGTTGTCGAATGCATAATGCCTTACCCCTCCTTCGGTGAGCAACTGCACACCCGTATAACTTCCTCCCGCAGCAGAATAGGCATAACCCATCCGGTTAACAGCATCAAAGGTGGCCCGGTGCTGCTTGTTGTCCCGGATGATCCAGTCGGCAAAAAAACCGGCATAAAAGCTTTGGAAAGGAGCCTGACTTGTATTGACAATATGATATTCCAGCACAAAAAATTTATCATTGGGGGCCTCCTCCATAAAATAGGCATGGTAATCAACTGCCAGGTCCAGGGCAAAAACCCCGGCATTGGCATCATTAAATTTTCCGGAAATGTGTACATCCGCTTCGGTTGAACCTTCCACCAGGCTGGCATTATCCAGGGAGTGCAAAAACTGGTTAAACGAACCCTCCACTGCCCCGTAAATGTTGTCTACCACCTGGCTGGTACTGGCTCCCATAATGATACCGGCGCATTTGATCAGGGACAAGCCCTCGTCGTAAATAAGTCCCACCCCCTGATTATAATTGGGATAATTGTGCCCCACGGTGCCTTTTGAAGTAATGGTGGTGTGCAGGCGGTTGGCATGAACGTTAACAAAATCCACATTGAGGGTAATGCTGAATATCTGCCGTCCGGCATATTCCCCTTCATCATCCTCAAACTCTATCATAAATACCACTTCCTCACTTGGTGGCAGGCCTTCGAGAAGTTCAACCTGGAAGGGATGGTGAGTGTTGTCAACGGTTTCGTAGGTATCGATGGGGCCTAAAGCTACCACCGAATCCTGTATGTTCAGGTAGGGGGATTCAGAGGTAAGGTTGGCAGTGATATTGCCGGTGGGAGCCAGAAGGTTCTGGAAAAAGGCTGCCATGGGCATAACGTCTCCGGGCTGAAACTGCCCGTATTCTTCTTCGGAAAACACATGGTCTACCAGCTGTATGTAAGGCATGTAGGTTTCGGTAAGTGCCCGGTAAATGTTGATCCTTCCGGTACCAAGAAGCCCGGCGTAAGGGAGATTGGCCGCAATGGTATCTATGTTGTCGGCGGTAACCTTCAGTTGGGCACCGATCTGCAGCGCCGAATATTCGGGAAAATGATCCCTGAGCAGGGCGGCAGCCCCCGAAACCACCGGGGCAGACATGGAAGTGCCGCTGGAACTGATGTACTGGCTGTTGGGCCAGGTAGAAATAATATTTGCACCGGGTGCCGATACATCCACATGGATGCCAAAGCTGGATTTCTCCCACTTTTCGTCATCAATATTGGTAGCGGCAATGCTCAGCGCATTTTCATAGGAGGCGGGATAAAACGGAACCTGGTTGTTGGAGTTGCCCGCGGAGGCCACCACAACGGCATCCCGGTTTAAAACAGCATAATTCACGATATCTTGTCCGAACTGGCCTGCACCAATGCTGCCGCCCCAGGAGCAGTTTATGATTTGCGCCCCCTGATCGGCGGCATATACAATCCCTTCATAGGCTTTTACAAGCCGCCCGAATTCATCGTCAATCTTTACCGGAAGAAATTTGGTATCAAACCCTACCCCGGCAATACCGGTATTGTTGTCGGCAGTGGCAGCCGCAATCCCTGAAACATGCACCCCGTGTGCATTGGCATTGTACTGAGGGTTGTTGTTTCCTTCCCCAAGATCCCATCCATAAAAGTTATCGACAAACCCGTCATTATCCGAATCTTCACCGTTGATCGGGTCATCGTAATTGTACTTTATGGCTCCCACCAGGTCGGGATGATTCAGATCGGTACCCGTATCCACAATGCCCACAACCATATTGGTGTCGCCTTTGGTAATGCCCCATGCATCAAAAGCCTGAATATTTTCAAGATAATACTGTGCATCCACAAACGGATCGTCGGGAACATAATTCAATAAACCGGGAATATAGCGGGGTTGTGCATATTCAACATCTCCTGTGGCGTATAATGCATTAATGGCCTCTTCCAGGTTTTTATCTTCAGCAATGCTTACTTCATAAATCAGTGTAAGATCAACATAAGGCCGGCCGCTGGGGTGAAAGTCCTTATCGGGGGGCTGATGGTGTGGAAAAATCTGTTGAGGGGGCTGTGCACGGTATCGTGAAAGTACCCGGTTGATGCTCTCCAGTTCAATGCTGTTGGTTTTTCCATAGGGTGCAGCCTCGGGAGTCAATTTAAAAATGATCTGCCCGGGCATGTATTCGTCAGGAGAAATGCCGGAAGGCATACTGAAAGTTTCCCTGGCACCCGCATTTACCTGTATTGGCAAAATAAAAACAGTAAGCAGAAAAAAACACAGAATGGGAAAGCCTTTTCTCATGGGATGCCAGGATTTAGGGCAATAAAATTAACAAATTCAATTTATTAAAAAAACCGTGTAACCCTCCTTTTCTAAAATTCCGTCACCATCTGTTCATAAAGCGGGATGTCTTCCAGAAAATCCCATTTTTGACCGCTTTCCTGACGTTTGCAGCAAAAATGTTTCAGCCCGTTGGTTACGGTTAAAAAGGCAACCCCAAAAGGAAGGTTATACCTTGCAATCTGGTCAAACACATCCTGGGTTATTTCAACGTGGGGGGCTTTGCATTCCACAATCATCAGGGGGCTGCCCGTTTTGGAGTAAATAATGGCATCGGCTCTTTTGGACAGGCGATGGTATTTCAGGGAAGCCTCCACGCTGATCAGTCCCTTTGGATAACCCTTATGACTGACCAACCAGCTGAGAAAATGCTGTCTTACCCACTCTTCAGGTGTGAGCACTACAAACCTGTTGCGAAACCCGTCGAAAATGTGCTTTTTTCCCTCCTTCTCAACCAGGCGAAAAGGGTAAGATGGCAAATTCAGTTGCTGCATATATCCGTCAAATTCAAAATAACCGCATACCCGACCTGTGCAAATATAAGCTTTTGAATTGCACAAACAAGCCCCAAAGCCCGATATAAAAGCAGGGAAATAGAACCAGGCATCTCTTTTTTTGTTAAAATAAAAAACCTGAAATCCCGGAGCGTTTAGGTTGCTTTCATTATTTTTGCCCCGGGTGGAATATGTTTTTCTAAACCTTTTTTTATGAAAACACGTGAAGAAATTGTTGAAGACTGGCTGCCGCGGTATACAGGCACAAGTGCGGAAGAAATGGGCAAGTACATTTTGCTTACCAATTTTAACCAGTATGTAAATCTTTTTGCAGAATGGTATGATGTTCCGGTAAAAGGTTCTGACCGCATCATGCCCAGTGCCACCAAAGACAAAATCTCCATCATCAATTTCGGGATGGGTAGTGCCAATGCCGCAACCATTATGGACCTTTTAACCAGCGTAAAACCCAAAGCAGTATTGTTTTTAGGCAAATGTGGGGGTCTGAAAAGGATCAACAACCTGGGCGACCTCATCCTGCCCATTGCAGCCATCAGGGGAGAGGGTACCTCCAATGACTATTTCCCGCCCGAAGTGCCTGCCCTGCCCGCCTTTAACCTGCAGAAAGCCGTTTCCACCAACATTCGCAACCACGACAAAGATTACTGGACAGGTACTGTTTATACTACCAACCGCAGGGTTTGGGAACACGACGACCAGTTTAAAAACTACCTGAGGCGCATCCGCTGTATGGCCATTGATATGGAAACCGCCACTATTTTTTCTGTGGGATTTTACAACCGCATACCTACAGGCGCCCTGCTGCTGGTTTCTGACCAACCCATGATCTCCACCGGAGTTAAAACAACCCGCAGCGACATGGAAGTTTCGGAAAAATTTGTCAACACGCACCTGAAAATCGGTGTGGATGCCCTGATGGAACTAATCAACAACGGCCTTACCGTAAGGCATCTGAAGTTTGATTACGACGATTAATAACCCTCTATTGTTTTTCGCCCATGCCCGAATTAAAATTTGAAGAAATAGTTAAAGACATCCGCAATAAAACCTTTTACCCGGTTTATTTTCTGATGGGCGAAGAAACCTTTTATATTGACGTGATCTGCGATATGCTGGAAGACAAGGTGCTTACCGAAACCGAAAAAGAATTCAATTTCAGCCAGCTGTATGGGAAAGAAACCGATATCCCAACCATGCTTAGCGTAGCCAAGCGATTTCCCATGATGGCCAGCCATCACCTGGTAATTTACAAGGAAGCCCAGAACATCAAAGAAATAGAAAAAAAGGAAGATTTACTCGCCTACATCAAAAATCCGTTGAAGTCCACCGTTCTGGTTATTTGTTACAAATACAAAACCCTTGACAAACGCAAAACGCTTTTCAAAACCATCAGTAAAACCGGGGTGGTTTTTGAGGGAAAAAAGTTGTATGACAACCAGGTGCCGGGCTGGATTGATAACTACGTAAAAAGAAAAGGATACCGCATTGGGCCCAAGGCCCTGCAGATGCTCGCCGACCACCTGGGTAACGACCTTGCCAAAATTGTGAACGAGATTGGCAAGCTGTTTATCAGCATGAAGAAAGGGGATGAGATCACCCCTAAGATCATTGAAGAGAATATTGGCATCAGCAAGGATTTCAATATTTTTGAATTCCAGAATGCTTTGGGAAAAAATGATCAGCTGAAAGCTTACCGCATAGCAAAATATTTTGGCGACAATCCTAAATCAAATCCCCTGGTGCTTACCATCGGGCTATTGTACCAATATTTTGCGAAAATACTGACTTACCATAGCCTGCGCGACAAAAGCCAGCGCAATGTGGCAGCAGAATTATCCATTCATACTTTCTTTGTTAAGGATTATACAGAGGGTGCCAGGAGGTTTCCTCCCCAAAAGGCCATAAAAGCAATTTCCCTGCTCAGGGAATATGATCTGAAGCAGAAAGGCGTTACTGATATAAAAACCGACGAGGGTGAACTGCTGAAAGAGATGACTTACCGGATAATGAACCAGAAATAATTAACCATCCGGAAGCATTCCGGAATAAAAAGGAGAAAATGAACTATTGGTTGGTAAAAAGTGAACCCGATGCCTATTCCTGGCAACGCTTCATCAAAGACGGAAAAACCATGTGGGAAGGAGTAAGAAACTACCAGGCCCGGAATAATCTCAAAGAAATGAAAAAAGGCGACCTGGTCTTATTCTATCATAGTGTTTCCGAAAAACAGGTAATGGGTATTGCCAGGGTAACCCGTGAGCATTACCCCGACCCTACTTCCGATGACGACCGCTGGGTGGTAGTGGATCTGGTGCCCGAATCGGCCCTGGACAAACCTGTTACCTTAAAAGAGATTAAGACCGATCCCCGGCTTGAAAATATTGCCCTGGTCCAGCAGGCCCGGCTTTCGGTAATGCCCCTGCAGAGGGAAGCTTTTGATGCCATTGTGGAACTGGGTAGTAACCAATAAACCGAGCCATGAACCTTTTGGATATCATCCTGATCATCCCTTTGATCCTCGGAGGAATCGGCGGTTTTCGCCGGGGTTTATTCCTGGAGCTTGCCACCCTCACAGGCCTCATCCTTGGCGTTTTCCTGGCTGCCATACTGGCCGATGTTACCGGGCAGGTAATTACAGCCATTGTTGACTGGAACCCCATCCCCTTTATGATCCTGGTTTTTATTATCGTTTTTGTTGTGGTGTGGATGCTGGTAAGGGCCCTCGGCGCCGCACTGACAAAACTCTTTAAAGTGGTGATGCTCAATTTTTTTAATCGCCTGGCAGGAATGGCTTTCGGGATCATAAAATACGCCTTTTTGATCAGCCTCCTGTTAATTTTTATCAACTACCTTGATCAGCACTTTGATATTCTTTCGGCTCAGGCCCGGGAAGGCTCTTTCCTTTACCCTGTTATCGAAGGCTTTGCCCCATGGGTATTGCCACCCAAAGAGCAAATTACCCTGCCTTCTTACCAGTTGTAATATTTTTTGTATTTTTTGAGGTGATTCAATTGAGTAATTATCCTAAAAAAAATACCATGCAAGAAATTATCTGGGAAAAAATAAGAAAAGATTTTGCCGTAACAGAAAAGATAGCCTATTTCAATA
>SLRE01000228.1 GCA_007131125.1 Bacteroidales bacterium
GATCTTGCCGGCCTTCACCTCGGCTACTGCCTTGGCAATGTCCATGGTAACCGTGCCGGCCTTGGGGTTGGGCATCAGCCCGCGGGGTCCCAGGATACGTCCAAGAGCCCCCACTTTGGGCATCACATTGGGAGTGGTAATCACCACATCCACATCTGTCCAACCACCTTTGATCTTGTCAACATATTCGTCCAGGCCAACGTAATCAGCTCCGGCTTCTTTAGCTTCGTCTTCCTTTTCGGGTGTACAAAGTACCAGTACCCTTACGGTTTTTCCCGTTCCATGCGGCAGTGTAACCACACCCCTAACCATTTGATTGGCCTTGCGGGGGTCAACACCAAGGCGGATGTCCAGGTCAACTGACGCATCAAATTTGGTGTAGGTTATCTTCTTCACAACGTCAGCCGCATCGCTCAGGGTATAAGCCGCATTAGGATCAAACTTAGCTAAAGCCTCTTTTTGATTCTTCGTTAATTTAGCCATATTCAGATTCCGTTTAGCTTTATTTTAATGAATACTTACAGGTCAAATGCCTTCTCCGCGATTAAAAGGGAGCTGTCCCTTTTATGCGGATCCCCATACTGCGGGCTGTTCCGGCGACCATTTGCATGGCCGACTCAACAGTGAAGCAGTTCAGGTCAGGCATTTTATCTTCGGCAATTTGCTTTACCTGGTCCCAGGTAATAGTGGCTACCTTACTCCTGTTAGGTTCGGCTGAACCCGACTTTTCTTTGGCTACCTCACGCAGTTGCACGGCAACAGGCGGGGTCTTGATGATGAAATTAAAGGACTTATCCCTGAACACCGTGATAATTACCGGGATAACCTTTCCGGCTTTATCCTGCGTACGGGCATTGAACTGCTTGCAAAATTCCATAATGTTCACCCCCTTGGCACCAAGTGCGGGACCAACGGGCGGAGACGGATTTGCAGCACCACCTTTAATTTGCAGTTTAATTATTCCACTAACTTCTTTTGCCATTTTACGATTATTTTTATCACATAAGGAGATAGAGTTCATTCAGCGGGCAAATCCTGCGAGAGGATCAGGAGGCGAAGCCGTAACAAACAACGCTACTCTTTTTCTACCTGCATGAAACTGAGCTCTAAAGGAGTTTTACGACCAAAGATCTTTACCATCACCTTCAACTTTTTCTTCTCCTCATTGATCTCTTCGATAACTCCTGTAAAACTGTTAAAAGGACCGTCTGTAACTTTTACGGTTTCTCCCACAATAAACGGAACATTTAATTCCTCTTCTTTTCCGGAAAGCTCATCCACTTTTCCAAGAATGCGGTTTACTTCTGCCGGACGAAGGGGAACGGGTTCATTACCAGAGCCCAAAAAACCAAGAACCCCTGGAACATTCCGAATAATATGCGGAATTTCTCCCACCAGAGCCGCTTCAATCAAAACATAGCCGGGAAAGTAATTGCGCTCGGCACTTACCTTTTTCCCTTTGCGGATTTGATATACCTTTTCTGTTGGGATCAGTACTTGCGAAACGTACTCCTCCAGTCCAAGACGGGCAATCTCGTTGTCAATGTATTGTTTTACTTTTTTCTCACTGCCACTGACCGCCCGGACAACATACCATTTTTTCACTTGTTCGCTCATACTAACGTAACGAAGTTAAAACCCCGTTTGATTTTTGCATCTGATTATTGAAGATTATTTAAAAATATTAGAATATTCAGAAAGCAGCCTTCAAACCGGATAATTACAAAAAGAGACGGTAAAATTGCTGTAGAATAGAGCTAAAGGACATATCCATCAAATAAACGATCGCAGCGATTATAAGGGAAGCAATAGATACGACCACTGCACTGCTTTGCAGTTCGCTCCAGGTTGGCCACGAAACTTTATGAATCAGCTCATCATAGGTTTCGCTTAAATAGGCTCTGATTTTCTTCATAATTGTAAAATATTCTAATATTTGCACGGGTGGAAGGAATCGAACCCTCAACCAACGGTTTTGGAGACCGCTACTCTACCAATTGAGCTACACCCGTAAGGGCCGCGGGGGTAAAACCCACCCGCGGCATATTATTCTTTGGTTTGTTAATCAAGGATCTCGGTTACCTGTCCTGCACCAACGGTACGGCCACCTTCGCGGATCGCAAAACGCAATCCCTTGTCCATGGCTACTTCGTTGATCAGTTCAACGGTAATGGTAAGGTTATCACCAGGCATACACATTTCCACACCTTCGGGCAGGTAAATCTCACCTGTTACGTCGGTAGTGCGGAAGAAGAACTGCGGACGGTATTTGTTCTGGAAGGGAGTATGACGACCACCTTCTTCTTTTTTCAGAACATAAACCTCAGCCTTGAATTTTTTGTGTGGCTTCACTGAGCCGGGCTTACAAATTACCATACCACGGGAAATGGCATCTTTATCAATACCCCTGAGCAACAGACCAGTGTTGTCACCGGCTTCTCCACGGTCAAGGATTTTACGGAACATCTCAACACCGGTAACAACCGACTTAAGTTTTTCTGCACCCATACCAATAATATCAACAGGGTCGCCAGAGTTGATAACGCCTGTTTCAATTCTACCGGTAGCAACGGTACCACGTCCTGTAATGGAGAATACGTCCTCAACAGGCATCAGGAAGTCCTTGTCAACATCGCGCTCAGGAAGCGGGATATAGCTATCGGCAGCTTCCATCAGCTCAACTACCTTTTCTACCCATTTGGGTTCATTGTTCAGGGCACCCAAAGCAGATCCCTGGATAACGGGAATATTGTCTCCATCAAAATCGTAGAAAGAGAGCAATTCGCGAATTTCCATTTCAACCAGCTCAAGAAGCTCTTCATCAGCAACAAGGTCAACCTTGTTCATAAAAACAACCAACTGGGGAACACCAACCTGACGGGCCAAAAGAATGTGCTCGCGTGTTTGGGGCATGGGACCGTCGGTAGCTGCAACAACCAGGATTGCACCGTCCATCTGGGCAGCACCTGTTACCATGTTCTTCACGTAGTCTGCGTGTCCGGGGCAGTCAACGTGTGCATAGTGCCTGGATTCCGTTTGATATTCAACGTGTGCAGTATTAATGGTTATACCTCTTTCTTTCTCTTCAGGAGCATTGTCAATAGAATCAAAACTTCTGACTTCAGACAAACCCTTGCCTGCCAAAATTTGCGTGATCGCAGCGGTGAGCGTAGTTTTACCATGATCAACATGACCAATGGTTCCTATGTTCACATGCGGCTTTGTGCGTTGAAATTTTTCTTTTGCCATATCTAACTGGGTGTTTAAGTTTTAAAAAAGGGATTCAACAAATTTCGTTTTTTATTAATATTGCTTTGAACTTGAGCCGACGACGGGAATTGAACCCGTGGCCTCTTCCTTACCAAGGAAACGCTCTACCCCTGAGCTACGTCGGCACAATTTTTTCTGAGCGGAAAACGGGACTCGAACCCGCCACCTACAGCTTGGAAGGCTGTCGCTCTACCAGATGAGCTATTTCCGCGTTTCAATGTGGGGGGGGAAGGATTCGAACCTCCGAAGGCGAAAGCCAACAGATTTACAGTCTGCCCCATTTGACCGCTCTGGAACCCCCCCGAATGCTTTTTCTTCTTATCCAGGGAGCCGATGGAGGGATTCGAACCCCCGGCCAGCTGATTACAAATCAGCTGCTCTGACCAACTGAGCTACATCGGCTTATGCTTTAATGCTTTTGAAGCCTTTGATAACCTTAAAGACAATAAAAAGCAGACCTTTATAAAAAGGTCTGCAAATGTACGAAAGATTTAAAAACTACCAAAAAATAATAGTGTTTTTTTTCTTTAAGGGCAGTTACACTCAGCTACATCCCTTTTACTTTTTCCTTATGCCTTTTTAATTGTCGTTTTAAGGCATCTACAGAATTGTCCACTGCTTCTTCAAAACTCTTTGCCTGTTTCTTGGCAAAAAGATCATTGCCCGGAATCAACAAACGGATCTCGGCAATCTTGTTTTCATTGTTGGAAGCACTTTCAAGGCGCAATATCACATCACATCCAAGCACATTCTCATATAACTGGGCAAGTTTTCCAACCTTTTCCCGTACGAAGTCTTCCAGTTTAACATCGGCTTTAAATTGCAATGAACTAATGTTTACTTTCATATTTCATCCTCCACTATTTATGCCTTTGGATGGGCTTGTTTATAAATGGTTTTTATTTTTTCTATGGTGTTGTGCGTATAAACCTGTGTTGCCGATAAACTGGAATGCCCAAGGATTTCTTTAATGGCATTGAGATCGGCTCCATGGTTTAACATGTGGGTGGCAAAGCTATGCCGAAGCACATGCGGGCTTTTTTTGGTTTCGGTGGTTACATAGCTAAGGTATAAATTTACCCGCCGATACACAAATTTAGGGTACAACTTTTTGCCTTTGTCGGTTACCAAAACAAATGGTATATAAGATGTACCAAAAAGCTTCTCCTTTTCAAGGGTATAATCAAGGTAGGTTTTCCTTACCTTACTAAGAAGGGGAACAATACGCTGCTTGTTTCGTTTGCCGGTGACCTTTACATTACTATTGAATTCATCAAAATCATCATGTTTAAGGTCGATAAGTTCTGAAAGCCTCATGCCGGTAAAATAAAGCAGCTCAATGATCAGACGATCGCGCAAACCCGGAAAGTCGTTTTCAAAAGGTACCCGGTCGAGCAACTGATCCATTTTTTCTTCTTCCACATACACGGGCAGGCGACTGCTTTTTTTGATATTACTTACTTTCAGGGTAGGGTTTTCGGGTACGATTTGCTTTTTCTGCAGGTAATGGAAAAAGGATTTCACCGAAGAGAGTTTCCGGTTAACGGAAGTTCTTGCTGCACCTTCAGACATAAGGCCGGCAAGCCAGGAGCGTATCATAAAAGGCTGGGCCCCCTCAATATCATTCAGTTCAAATTGTTTTTTGAGAAATTCGGAAAATTGTTTTAGGTCGTTGGAGTAGGCCAGCAGGGTATGGCGGGCATATCGTTTTTCCTGCGCAAGATATTGAAGAAATCTTTCGGTTTCGGCTCCCATATCAACGACCTTGGTCAAAAAAAGAAGGAAGAAATCTTTGCTTAAAATTATGCTAAAAAATCAGCATCTGCAAAAATTTCTTCCTAAAAATTCCTAAACCCTTGTGGTAAAATCAGGCGTCCTGTTGGCTCTGTAAACGCTGAATATAAATAGCTTTCAGCTTTTCTTCACGCTTTTTAACCGAGGGTTTGGTAAACTTCTGGCGCTCTCTCAGTTCCCTGAGAACACCGGTTTTCTCAAACTTCCTTTTCATCTTTTTCAAGACCCGGTCAATGTTTTCGCCTTCTTTTACTGGAACAATGATCATATTTTCTAACCTCTTTTCTTTAAAATTTGAATTTCAATAATTTTTCACTTTTTCCAAAAGCGGATGCAAAGATAAAAACATTTTTCTATTTGTCAAAGACAAAACCCCATGAAATATTTTTCAATTTGGTTTTACTGAAGACTTCTTTGCAGAAAATCTGTCATGAGGCGATAAAGATGAAACCTGGCATTTCGCGAAAAAATGCTGTGATCATGGTTGGGATAGATCATCAGTTCAAAGTCCACATTGGCTTCTATCAGTGCTTCGGCCATTTCCATGGTATGCTGGTAATGCACGTTGTCGTCGGCCGACCCGTGCACCAGCAGGTAATTGCCCCTGATTTTATCCACATGATTGATGGGGGAATTGTCTTCATAACCATCGGGGTTTTCCTGTGGGGTACGCATATACCGCTCGGTATATATGGTATCGTAAAAACGCCAGTGGGTAACCGGCGCCACAGCAATTGCGGCATTAAACCAGTCGGCTCCCTTGGCCAGGCAAAGCGAAGTAAGGTAACCTCCATAGCTCCAGCCAAAAATACCAATCCGGCCGGCATCAACAAAGTCAAGGGAAGCAAGGTATTTCGCCGCTTCAATCTGGTCGATGGTTTCATATTTACCCAGTTCAAGGTAAGTCATTTTTTTAAACTCCTCTCCCCTGGCCCCGGTACCCCGGTTGTCGACAGATACCACAATAAAGCCTTTCCGGGCAAGCATCTGAAACCACACCCCGTTAAAAGGATTCCAGCGCTCAATAACGGTTTGCGAGCCGGGCCCTCCGTAAACATACATCAACACAGGGTATTCTTTTTCAGGATTAAAATCTGCCGGCTTGATCATCCAGCCATTGAGTTCCACATCATCTCCTGTGGTAAACTGAAAAAACTCAGGCTCTACAAAACCATGTGCTTTGGTTTTTTCAACCAGCTCTTCATTGTCCTCCAGTATGCTTATTTTTCTTCCGTTGGCATGGTGAAGGCTGAACACCGGAGGAGAAGAAATGGTGGAATACTGGTTGATAAAAAACTGAAAACCTTCGCTAAAGGTGGGGTTATGCATCCCCTCCTCCTGGGTGATCCTGGTTTTTCGACGCCCGTTCAAACGAACCGAATACAGGTTATTGGTAAGCGGGGATTCTTCATGAGAAAGGTAATATACCAGGCCTTTGTCTTCATCCACTCCCAAAAAACGCTGCACATCCCATGACCCGGAGGTAAGTGCCCGCACTTCCCTGCCCTGCATATCATAAAGATACAGATGATTGTAACCGCTTTTTTCACTGCTGATGATGAAATTCCTTCCGTTCTCCAAAAAGGTAAGATCATCTGTAATGTCAATGTAATAAAGGTTGTTTTCCAGGTAAAGCAAAGAAGTGCTGCCGGTAGCGGCTTCGGCAAGCAGAATTTCAAGCTGGTTTTGATGACGGTTTAACCTTTGAATGGAAAGTTTTTCGGGATCACGGGTCCATTGTATGCGCGGGATGTACTGGTCTTTTTCCTCCCCTATGTCCACCTGAAGGGTTTCCCCGGATTCCACGTCATAAATGTGAATGGTAACAAAGGCATTCTCCTCTCCTGCCTTGGGGTACTTAAAACGATATTCTTCCGGATATAGCTCCCCATAAAGCAGCATGAGGAATTCTTTTACATGTTCCTCATCAAAACGGTAAAACGCAATTTTTGCTCCATCCGGCGACCAGTGAAACCCTTTCACAAAGGCAAACTCTTCCTCATAAACCCAGTCAGTGGTTCCGTTTATAATTTTATTGTACTCTCCATCTGTTGTAACCGGATATTCTTCTCCTGAAGAAAGATTTTTTATATAGATATTGTTGGCCCGCACAAAAGCAATTTTTTTCCCGTCGGGCGAAAAATCAGGGAGGCGCTGTGTGGTGCCTTCGGATAATGGGGTCAGTTCCTGGCTTTCAATATTCCAGATGTAATGTTCGGCCCTGGTTGAACGCCGGTAAATCGACTCCTGATTTGCACCCACCAGCAGCATGGACTCATCCGGGCTAAAAGAATAATAATCTACCGAAAGGGCTTCGCCGTTTTCTCCCTTTAAAAGATCCCTGGTAGAAAAAACCGTTTCCTGGAATTCACCGGTTTCATATTTGTAAATATTAATATCGGTATTGTTCTCTACCAGTGAATACCGCAAACCATCCTGCATGGACTTTCCAAGGGTAATGGTTTGAGGCGAAAAATACATTTCCTGCCATATTTTCTCCAGGGTAATCTCTTTGGGCTGGCTGAAAAGAAAAAGAGGAAATAAAACTAATACGAAAAGTGCAGTCGAAAGCTTTTTCATGGAGGTTGTGGTTATTTTGTTTACTTGATATCTTTTCCCCAATAGAATAGCATTAATTGGTACTTACAAAAGTATACAGTTCGGCTGAAAAACCAAACGCAGGAAAAAAGTTTAAGAAAAACCACAAGGAAATAGCCGGAGAAAAGTGCCAAAAAATACTGGCCGAGTGAAAAACTCCTTTATTTTAGCAGTTTGGAAATATCAAACTGGTTTTTGTAGATACTCAGGATTTCGTCAACGCTAAGGGTTTCAACCTTTTGGATTTTGTTGGCAGCAGGCACATACCACACTTCTGCATAAAAGTCGTAAAGGGTGTATAGCTTGATGTTGAAGTGCAGGAACTGACGGGAGGTGATTTCCTTTCCCTTTTCAAACACACGGTACACCTTTTCTTTGAGAGGTGCCTGTTCAAATTCTTTTTGTGTCATAAACCGGTTTTTAAAACGTCATTTTCAACATCCTACATATGAGAAATATTCCCAACATCATTACCCTTGTAAATTTGTTTCTGGGCTGTGTGGCGGTGGTCATGGCCATTGAAGGTCAGCCCGGAACTGCAGCCATCCTGATCATTATCGGCTCCATTCTTGATTTTATGGATGGAATGGCAGCCCGTTTGCTCAGGGCAGGCTCCCCCATTGGGCAGCAGCTCGACTCCCTGGCCGACCTGGTAAGTTTTGGGGTAGCCCCGGCTGCCATCGCTTATCAATATTTGGTTGAGACTGCACAGGTATTTAACCACGAAGGCCTGCGTATTGTTTTCCCATTTCTTGCATTTTTTCTGGCGGTTTTTTCCGGTCTCAGACTGGCCATATTCAATATCGACTCCCGTCAGACCGACTCCTTTATTGGCCTGCCCACTCCGGCCAATGCATTGTTTTTTTGCTCCCTGCCTTTTGTATTGGCTTTTTCGGCCAAACAGGGTGTAATATATGGTGTGGTTACAGATCTGGTTTCCAGCACGATAGTCTTCCCTGCAGTGGTTTTGCTTTTTTCATGGTTGCTGGTTTCCCCATTCAGGATGTTTTCATTGAAAGTCAAATCCTTTGCTTTCAGGGAAAACCGGCTGCGGTATTTTTTCCTTGGGGGTTCACTGGTTTTTTTGTTGATATTCGGTTTGGAAGCTTTTCCCCTGATAATGATTTTTTACATAATTTTGTCGCTGATCGATCATTTTTTTAATCAGCCCGGAAAAAACCCCGGCAACCACTCCCATCAAATCTAGAAAAGCAAATGAAGTTTCGCGCAGAGATCAACGTAATGCCTTTGAAAGCCCTGCTGGATCCGCAGGGAAAAGCCATCACCGCAAGTATGAAAAACCTTGACCTTCCCGAAATTGGAAATGTTAGGGTGGGCAAACATATTACCCTGGAAGTGGATGCACCTGATGAAGCACAGGCCAGGGAAAAGGTGGAAACCGCCTGTAAAAAACTGCTGGCCAATCCTATCATGGAATATTTTGAGTTTGAACTGGTTCCCGAAAATTAAATTCCGGGCAAAATCACCCCGGACAACCCATGGCAGAACTTCATGAAACCGGCAAACAGGGCGAGGCCATTGCCATTGCATACCTGCGTAAAAAAGGCTATGAAGTGCTGGAAGCCAACTGGTTTTCCGACCACCTGGAAGTTGACATCATTGCCAGAAAAGACGATTTACTGGTGGTGATTGAGGTGAAAACCCGCCGAACAAGCTTTTTTGGAGAACCCGAAGAGTTTGTTTCCAAAAGCAAGCAAAAAATGCTGATCAAAGCGGCCAATCATTACCTTGTCAAAAAAGACCTGGACCTGGAAGTGCGCTTTGACATTATTGGCGTTCTTTTTAAAGGCGACAAATACCAGGTAAACCATATTGAAGACGCTTTTTATCCCACCCTTTAGCCCGCTGGAAAAAAACCTGAATCCCCATTGATTGCAGGAGTTCTTCCGGTAATTTAACGATCAGAAGTCCCAAAAAGAAACAGGCCCGCAGCATGATTTTCTGCGGACCTGCCTCCTGTATTGGCAATCCTTCCGGTCGCGGAAAAATTACTATTGACGGGAACGGTCAGGGAATTCAGGAACAGGATGGATCTTCTGTTCATAATCTTCCATTAGGTCCAATATTTCTTCAATAGCCCTGTTCAACTGCTGGTCTATCCCTTCAAATTCTTTGGCAGGTTCGTTATCAACATAAATATCGGGTTCCACCCCGATTCCTTCAATTATCCACTCCTCCCCATGAATGTCATAAGGTGCAAATTCAGGCTTGGAGAGGGTACCCCCGTCAATAAACGGCAAAGAGCCACGTATGCCAACTACTCCGCCCCAGGTGGTGGTGCCGATCAAGGGTCCAATGTCCAGTTTTCTGAACTGATAAGGGAAAAGGTCGCCGTCTGATGCAGAATAACGGTCGATCAAACAGACCTTCGGGCCCAGGTGGATCTGTGCCGGTCGGGTTCCGGGGGCCGCATTTCTCGACATGTTAAGGGAGGTGAGCTCCCTGTTGAGCCTTTCAATCAGCATTGGAGAAACATTTCCGCCTCCATTGCCCCTTACGTCAATTATCAGGGCTTTTTTGCGCAACTGGGGGTAAAAGTGCTTGACAAACTCATTCAAGCCGCCGGGACCCATATCAGGAATATGAATGTAACCCACTTTGCCATCTGTGGCTTCGTTTACCTTGCGGATGTTTTCCTGCACCCAGTTGTAATAGTAAAGGTCGGCCTCATCTTCCACAGGTACCACAATCACTTTTCTTGAACCCTCCATCCCGGGCCGTTGATTTACTGTAAGCTCAACCTGCTGTCCGGCTTTACCAACAAGGGATTCGAAAATGTTTTGCACCCTGTTTACCGCTTGGCCGTTAACTGCAAGGATATAATCACCCTCCTTAACATCTACTCCTATTTCCGTGAGGGGTGAGCGGCGGGAAGTATTCCAGTTTTCTCCCTTCAGGATGCGGTCAATGCGGAAAAATCCTGATTCGTGCCGGCTGAGTTCTGCACCGAGCAGACCCATCTTGATGCGATCGGGTTTGGGGACATCCCCTCCTCCAACATAAGCATGCCCAACATTAAGTTCACCTACCAGTTCGCCAAGCACATAGGTGAGATCAAGGCGATTGTTTACATGATGTACAAGAGGCAGATATTTTTCCCGCATTTTTTCCCAGTCAACCCCATGCATGTTGGGAGCATAAAAGAAATCGCGCATCTGCCGCCAGGTTTCATTATAGATCTGCAGCCACTCTTCCCTGAGGTTTACCCATACTTTCATATTGGTAAGATCAAGGTGTTCCTCAATGGATATGGGAGAACGCGGCAGATCAATCACTGCATAGCGGCCGCGGTCGGACAGCATCATCTTTTTGTGGTCGGCACTGATCTGATACCCTTCAAACTCTCCTAGCTTTGTTTCTTTTTTGTCTTCCATCTTAAACATCATCAGACTTGAGCGGGAATCACCATGCGACCTTTTCATATAATATATGTGCCCGTCAACAACCCTGATCCCAAAATAAGTGGAAACATCAATGGGAAGCACTCCTATACGGTTGCTGATATTTTCCTTATCAATGAGAATCTTTTCGGGCTTGCCTCCTGATCCTTTTCCTTCTGTATTATTACGACCGGAAACCGACACCTCATCATTATGGGGTTCAAGAAAAGAAGACACTTCCTCCCTGAGGGTTACAAAATAAACCCGGCTCATATCGGTGTAAGCATGATTCCATTCGGTACGGCTGTAAATGGGGTTGAAATCCCTGTTGGAAACAAAAAACAGGTATTCGCCCTTATCGCAGAATGAAGGCTGGGAAGAATCATACCATCCATCTGTAACGGCAAATTTTTCCTTTGTTTCAAGGTTATAAATGAATATCCTGTTGTAGTGCTCTGTTTCGGGCCGGGTAAATGTGATCCACCGGCTGTCGGGCGACCAGGCGTATTGCGAAAACTCCCAGGCCTCTGCCTGGTCCACAAGGGTAACTTCTTTAGATTCAACGTCAACGTATTGTAACCTAAGTTTTTTATCTGCCCATAGGATCTTTTTGGCATCAGGCGACCAGCTCAGGCGATACTTGTATGTGTCGGCATCGGTGGTGAGCTGTATGGGGTCCTCTTTTCCGTCCTGCTGCTGAATATAAATCTCATCCTCCCCGGTTTCGTCTGAGATGTAAGCGATATATTTTCCATCGGGCGACCAGGTCACATTTCTTTCATGCACCCCCGAGGTTTTGGTCAGATTCCTGGTAATCCCGCTTTTTGCAGGAACGCTCCATACATCTCCCCTTGCCCCAAAAGCAACACGGCTGCCATCTGAAGCCAGGGAGGCTGTTTGAATAAAATCGCTGGCGTCAATGCGCTGATTGCGTCCTGCAGCGAAATCTTCGGCAATGTAAATATTTATTTTTTCTATGGTTTCGGTTTCAGTTTCAAAAATGTAAAGAAAACCGCCTTTTTCAAAAATAATTTCACTCCCTCCCATGGATGGGAACTTCACGTCAAATTCTTCGAAGTGGGTCAGCTTCCGGGTCTGTTCTGATTCCAGGTCGTAAACAAACAAATTCATTCGGCCATCTCTGTCGGAAGCAAAATAAACCTTATCGCCTTTCCACATGGGAAAAATATCCTGTGATTCATTTTCGGTAAGGTTTTTTGTGGTACGTTCGTTAAGGTCATGTAACCAAAGGTCATCGGCCATGCCTCCCTGGTAGAATTTCCAGGTGCGGAACTCCCTGAAAACCCGGTTATAGATAAAACTTTCCCCGTCTTCGGCATAACTGATCCAGCCGCCATCGGGTACAGGGATCTGCTCCGGCATATCCCCATGAATATTCACAAGAAACAGCCCGCCCTTAAAGGCGTTGAAAGAACGCTTCCTTGACCGGAATATGATGGTTTCATTGTCTTTCCACCCCATTACAATGTTGTTGGGGCCCATACGATCAGAAAGATCATCGCGTGAAAGGGTCGCGGTGTAGGTTAAACGAAGCGGAATCCCGCCCCCCGAGGGCATAACAAAAACCTCAGTATTGCCATCGTACTGCCCGGTAAAGGCAATGTGCTCTCCATCAGGGCTGAACCTGGCAAACATCTCGTAACCCACATGGCTGGTTAATTTGCGGGCAATACCTCCCCCCCGGTCAACAGTATAAAGATCACCGGCATAGGAAAAAACCACCTGATCACCATGAACCGCCGGGAAACGCATCAAACGGGCTTCCTCCATGGAAGCACCCAGAACAAGCACACTGATCATGCAGCTTGCAACAAACAGGAAAAACTTTTTCATGCTAAATAATTTTAATGGATATATAAATTTACAAAGTAAGAAGCCAATTCAGGCCAAAACAATTTTATCAGCAATCCTGAAAAAAACACTCAATTTTGAAAAAAAACCTCATTGCCCCATGCCAGGGGCAGCAGACAAAAATAAGGGATTCTTTTTATTCCCCGGGAAAAAATAACCCCGGGATTTATCAGCCAATTCATTCCGGCACATTCCACATCCCGACAATAAAGAATTTTTTCTTCAAAAAGCGAACAAACCCATTGCTTTTATTGTTATGCACAATTAAAAGAATTGCTTAATCCAAACAGTTTTCCGGAGCCTGAAGCTTTTCAGACTTAATAAATTACTGAAAACCAATATCACCCTTTGGGTGGTCATATAACATAATAACCTATTAAAAAGAAAAAACGATATGGAAGAAAAAGATGTAAAACAGGAAGAAATTGTAAGAATGCCTTTGATTGGCGATCCCGCTCCATCATTCAAGGCCAAAACCACAATGGGGCCTTTAAACTTCCCTGAGGATTACAAAGGCAAGTGGGTCATTCTTTTCAGCCATCCTGCAGATTTTACCCCGGTATGTACCACTGAGTTTATGACCTTTGCTACCATGCAGGATGATTTCCGCAAGCTGAATACGGAGTTGATTGGCTTGTCCATAGACAGTATTTACGCTCACATTGCATGGCTGCGCACCATTAAGGAAAAGATCGAGTTTAAAGGGATGAAAGATGTGGAAGTGACTTTCCCGGTAATTGAAGACCTGAAAATGGATGTTTCCAGGAAATTCGGAATGGTACAGCCCAATGCATCGACCACACAGGCGGTAAGGGCGGTTTTTATTATGGACCCTGAAGCCAAAGTAAGGGCAATTTTGTATTACCCCCTCAGTACCGGCCGTAATATGGACGAGATCAAGCGTATGGTCATTGCCATGCAAAAAGCCGATAAGGAACAAATTGCCACCCCTGCCAACTGGCAACCGGGTGATGATGTTATCATTCCTCCTCCCGGTTCATGCGGCACTGCAAAAGACCGGGTAGAAAGCAAAGACGAAGACCAATATTGCCTGGACTGGTTCATGTGTTTCCGTAAGGAAAAATAAAAGCTCTGCCTCTATTACTTATATATAGCCGGGAAAAATTTCCCGGCTTTTTTATTTTTTTTCCAAATTTTAAACCTTTGTTAAAAAAAAATATATATTTGTGGAAGTAATAAATAAATTTGTTCTCAAATTTTATTAACTAAACCAGAGTTTATGAAGAAATTATTCACTTTTGCGCTGGTGGTTCTTCTGGGGGCTTTTGC
Organism: Bacteroidales bacterium; assembly: GCA_007131125.1. GTDB lineage: Bacteria > Bacteroidota > Bacteroidia > Bacteroidales > UBA7960 > PUML01. The sequence goes on from SLRE01000228.1 coordinate 14,226, forward strand.
ATTTAATGCAGAAGCCAGCAGCAATTACCGCCTAAACGAAGCGGCAGTAGATCAAATGTTTGAACAGGCCGAGCCGGTTGACTTTCTGGCAATGAACAACATGGCCCCCCTGGCGGGTGCATCTTCCAGTAGCCATGCTATGCTGCAGCAACAAAAGCAGCCTGCAGTAGCATTTGTTTTGGCCTGGTTCCTGGGTCCGCTGGGTATTCACAGGGCTTACCTGGGCACCTCTACCGGAACACTCATCGGGTACATCCTTACCCTTGGCGGTTGCGGTATTGTAGCATTTGTTGACTGGGTTGTACTGCTTATTGCCCTAGTGGAAGATGATATCAGCAAGTATGTTGATAATCCGAGATTCTTTATGTGGTAAACCAGTAGTTTGAAAAAATGACACGGCTTTTTTGCTTTGCCTAAGGGCAATCAAAAAAGCCGTTTTTTTATTGGTTTTTCAGGCCAAGGAAATAATTGCGCTGGGCTTTGCTTATTTTAGGGTTGCTCCGGGCTTTGGTTCCCAATTCTTCCCTGAAAAACCCCAGCAGTTCTTCCTCACCTGATTTTTCAAGGATCTGCAAATGATAATACCTGTAAATTAGGTTTAAGGGATATTCTTCGGTAAGCCAGACGGCATAATACAATGCCTTTTCGGGTTGCTCTTCAATTTCCAGGAATAACCGCATCAGCATGTACCTAGCCTCTGTTTTCACTACTTCATTTTCGCTGCGGGCGGCTGTTTTTAATTGGTCCAATCCCAGCGCCTGATTCCCTTCAGGATAAAACAATGCATACAATCTCAAAAAGGGGTATTTACTTACGGCATGGGCTGTCATGTAATTATACAGGCCCGAAGTGAGGTAAAACCCAGGATGAATATTTTCTCTGCCGAAAGAAAGCTCCAGGTGGTAAATGCAATTTCTGAGGCTTTGCATGGTGCGGATAAGCTTACCGTTTTTCAGGCTCAGGCGGGCCTGCATGGCATAGATATTAATAAAATAAAATACATCATCATAGGTAAAAGATCCTGCAATGACCGGGTTGATGGCTGCCAGCGACCGGGCCACGCTCCCGGCATATTTTTTCTCCCATGGCTCTGACCCCTCATGGGTAATAAGCATCCACCAGTAATAATGGGTTCGTGAATAAGCACTCAGGTAATGCTCCGGGTATAAGGTTTCCATTAAGGCAGAAAGAGAATCGGCCTTTTGAAAATCAAACCGGTATAAGGACATTAAAGTTTTATTGAAATATTCCCCGGGTTTTAATTGCTGTGAATCATCCTTTGCAACTCCGGCAAAAGCAAAAGCCCCAATAAAAATTATGGCAACCAGAAAGGTTAAAATAAAGCTTTTAACTTTTTGCATGTGTTATTGCGTTTTTAAAGAATTTTCTATGGAGACGAGCAAATGGGCAATGGAGTTTTCGAATTGCTCCATTTCCCGTCGGGAGTTTCGTCCGGCCAGTTCTCCTGCCTGCCTTATACCTCCAAAGTAAAAAGACTGGAACATACCCAAACCACCGGCTCCTGCAGCAATATAAAACCCATTCCAAATCAGTATGCCCGCCATCCCAAGGCTCAAGGCCTGTGAAAAGGCATTCAGCAATCCCCATCCGGGCTCCCCTGCATAAACCTGCCCTGAACCCGGAAGGAAAGTAGACCACAACCTTGCGGTTTTTGGCTCCAGGGGTGAGGGAATATTATCTTTTTTCAGCTTATGGTTTATTTCTTTCAGCAACCTTTCTGCCTGATCATTGGTATTGGGGTGGTTTTTTACCCAGTAGGCGGCATGGTCATTTAGCTGTTCCCACCTTTCAAGCATCAGGTAAGTCAGGGCCTGAACAAGGTAGATGTTTTCAATATCAGGGTGGTTTTCAAAATAGTGATGGATTTGCTGCACCAAAGACAGGGCATCCGAATAATCTCCCGCCATGTAGGCACAAAAAGCCATTTCGTAAAAAAGCTTAAAGCGCAAACCATCCTCTACCCTTGCCGTAACAGAACGCTGAAGGTCATTGCGCGCCCTGCCAAATTCACCTTTCTGTTTCAAAGCCCTGGCTTTACCCAGATTTGCATGGAAGCGCTGCAGGGGTTCCTCTGCAAAATAGTAAACCCGCTCAAATTCAATTGCCGCAACAAAGTAATTCCCGGCCTCAAACAGGCTGTCGGCCTTTTGAAACAGGGTATCCTCCCGCATTCCCGCTTCAGTTGAATGCGTTGCGCAAAGGAATATGCATATCAAACAAAATACGCTGATTGATTTCATGATTGAATTCCATATTTTGCCGGTTTACGGCAGTTACGCTTCCCCATATATTCCCGATGTAAAAAATGCCTGCAATGGAAGCCGTAGAAATAAACAAAGCGCTTTGGGGACCTGATCCCCTGTAAAAATCGAAAGCTGTCAGCCCCATGGCTGCCACATACAGGAAGCCCACCACGCCCTCGGCAGTTTTTCCGGCATAAATTTTTCCAAGGCCTGGAACGGCCGTTGACAGCAAGCCTGCCACAAAAGGTGAGCGGCCCGGCGCATCAGCAAGGCGCTGGTAATGCCGATGCATGTTCCTCTCTTCAGAGGCAAAGGCATGAAAGCTTCCGGTAAAATTCTCAGCCCGCTTTTCAAATCCGTCAAAATCCCTGTTGAGCAATGCCAGGCCGCTCAACTGAAAGTTTTGCATGTTGCCATGCATTGTATTTGCCTCCAGGTCGAGCCCGTAAAGGATTTCCTCAGCTTTATCGGTTTGGTTGATATGGGAAAGATTGTAAGCCCCAAAAAACCTGGACTTAAGGTAATAAGGACTGTTTTCTGAAACCTTCAGCAAGAGGCCGGCCGAAGGCTCCAACTTCATTTGCCGGTATAAAACCCATCCTTTCAGGTGAAAAACCGAATCCTGTAATGAAGGAGTTTTCGGGTTGATGTTTTCCAGCACAAAAAAGGCCTCATTCAAATCATTGCGGTTGACCAGATGGCGCGCAAAGTCCAGCTCTTTTGAGCTTTCCCCGGCCTTTAACCCCGGAGGAACAAAACAAACAAAATAAAATACGGCAAGAAAAACAGAAAGCCTCATTCCCCGGCGAATTTATAAATTTCGACAGTTTCTTTTATTTTTCCTGTTTGCTCATCAATAACCAGGGGATGCACATCAATGGCTGCCACACGATTGCAGCGCATCAGGCGGTCGGCTGTGGTAAAAACCCCTTTTAAAAGTCCATATTCTGAAATCAGCTCTTTGCTGAAATGCGAGCAGGAGGTTTTGTAAAGACATTCTGAAGGCAGCTGCGGAGAAATATACCGCTGGTAAACGTACATCAGACCGGAAAAGGTAAGAGAAACCGGGTTGTAGCGGGCAAACCGGCTTTGGCTTCGAGGCTGCAAAAAGGTAATCTGATGATGCGCATGATCGCAATCACTGCCACTGCAAATGCTGTCTTCCAGTATTTCTAGGTCATTTTTGGGAGCCTGTGCAAAAGCTGCTTCAGCACCAAAAAAACCGAGGAAAAAAAATACGGTGAATATTTTAGTCAATAATTGTGGCATCTTCAGGGATTTCAAAATTAAACCAGGGGCTGTTTGCCCTTCGGTTGATCTGTACATCGGAGAACCTCACCCGGTTAACAATGGAGTCGCCTCCACTTGTGTAATTAAATTCAGTTATGCTCATAGGGAGCACTATCTCGGGAAATTCCTCGTAATTGGTGTAATACACTTTTTTTACCAGGTTTTTGGCGGCATCGTAATACCCTGCATAAATGGGTAGATAGTCTTCATGAACCAGTTCAATCCTGCTAAAGAGATGATACAACGAAGGCGGGGGAAACCATTCGGTTATCATTAGCCCGTCTTCAAAGCGGGTTTCCATCAGTTCAAAATCCATTTGACGCAAACCAAGGTCCTGGGTTTTTCCTGCCAGGAAAAAGTAAATCAGGTTGTTTTCAGAGCTGTATTCCATGCTTTGGCTCCGATAAACCGTATTGTCCTCCTGATTATAAATGGAAAGCTCCCCTTTGTTATTGGTAATCATCACTTCCTGCACAGGGCGGGTATACTTTGTAATCAGCTTGCCATCCCATGCCTGGTAAAACAGATCGGCCTCCACCTCTGCTACCTGCCCCCTGTGCAGGCTCTGGGAGTGCATGGAAAACATGATCCGCTCCACACCGAAATAGCGTATGGCCGATCCCATTAAAAACGGTGCCAACACCAGCAGAATTATTACAAATCGTTTCATGAGTTATTGCTTAATAAAAATACCAGACCTTGTCCGGAATAAATTTTCAAACCCGGAAAAATCAACAGACAAATATCTGTCTTTTTTTATACAAACAAAAGACAAAAAGAGATCAGGGCTGTTTTTTTAAAACAATTCGGAAGGTGGTTCCTTTATTAACCTCAGAGTGTTTTACAAAGAGTTTGCCTTTGTGGTAGTTTTCAATAATGCGCTTACTCAGTGAAAGCCCGAGCCCCCATCCTCTTTTTTTACTGGTAAATCCGGGGTTGAAAATACTTTTAAACCTGGAAGGAGGAATGCCTTTGCCCTGGTCTGTTATGTCAATGATCACGTTTTTAGGTTGATCGATCACCTCCAGGCTGATCTGCCCGGAGCCATTCATGGCGTCTATGGCATTTTTTATGATGTTCTCTATCACCCATCCAAAGAGGTTGGGATTAAGGGGTGCAAAAACTTCCTCAGCCGGGGTTTCCAGTTCAAACTTCAGTTTTCGGGAAGTCCGGTTTTTCATATAATTTACCGATTCCCTGATCTCATGCACAACATCTGCAGGGATTAATTTTGGGGGAGAACCGATTTTGGAAAACCGTTCGGTAATGTTTTCCAGGCGCTCTACATCCTTGGATATCTCGCTCATGGTTTTGCCATCAACTCCTTTGGCTTTCAGAAGTTCCACCCATGCCAGCAGGGAAGAAAGGGGTGTGCCCAGCTGATGAGCCGTTTCTTTTGACATACCTACCCATACCTGGTTTTGCTCGGCATTCCTGGCCATGCTGAAAAGAATATAAGCCACGATCAAAAACACCCCGATGATCAGAAACTGAAAAACGGGATAATACCTCAGCTGGGTCAGCAGAAAGGAGTTGGTATAATAAACATGGCATTCTCCATACACAGGTAGCTCAATGGTAATGGGAGGATTTTTATCGCCAATGGTGCGCATGAGCTTTTCCACCTGCCCGGGGTCTTCGGGATCAAGCACATCCACATTGCCATGGGCAATTACCCGGCTGTGTGCACTGTCGGTAACAAAAACCGGCACATTGGCTGCATTGATCACTGTTTCGGAAAAGAAAGAATCAATCAGGTCGTCCAGTATTTCACGCAGCTCGGCAAAAAGCCTGGAATCCCGGTAATAAATATACTGGGTTATCCCTTCAAAAGTTAGGGATATGGGAGGGTATTCACCAAAAGCAGCCCTGAGTTCTCCTTCAAAAACATCGCCCTCCTCAACCTGTTTATCCAGGTTTTGAGTGCTGACAATGGTACCGTCATCTTCCACATGAACCAAAGGAATGGTGGTATTGCCCTCAACAATGTCCATGTAAAAAGTCAGGTCTACAGAAAGGTCTTCTTCAATAAGCCTTTCAAGAGATTTGGCTACCAGTTCAACACGCTTGCGCTCCTCGGTTTTTATTTCTTCAAAAAGTTCATTGGTTACTTTTACCAGTGCGGCACGGTTTTGAATGGCATCGGCCCAGACCCATACCTTCTGTCGCTCATCCTCGGCAATCTTTTTTACCAGGATGTCGGTATAGTAAAGCGAAGCACCCACAATCAGGGCGGCAAATACAAGCAGAAAAAGCTTCCAGCGTTGTTTGCGCGAATAAATTTCAAGGCCGGTGATGGTTCTTATCAGGTTCAAAATAATATCTTTTTTTTACAAAACGGGTTTGGTATCTGATTAGTATGATGGTTTTTCTTCCTCCAACATAACGCGGGCTTTGGCAATGGTGTCAAGATGGGCCTGGCTCACTTTGGGATAAGACAAATTGAGACTTTCAAGATGCTCAACCAAAATCTGGCATACGGCATTGCGCATAAACCATTTTTTATCGGCAGGAATTACATACCAGGGAGCGTGTTCCGAATTGGTATGCATGAGCATTTGCTCGTAGGCCGCTGAATATTTATCCCAATGTTGCCTTTCACTGACATCACTCATGGTAAACTTCCAGTTTTTTGAGGATTTATCAATTCTGGAGAGAAAACGTTTTTTCTGTTCTTCTTTTGACACATTCAGGAAAAATTTAATTATCCTGAAGCCATTGTTTGTAAAATATTTTTCAAAATTATTAATGTCGTTATACCGATCCGTCCAAAAATCATTCCCGGCTTTTTGATGATGTTCAAAGTAAGGCAGGTTTTGCTTTTTAAGGATGTCGGGATGTACTTTCACAATGAGTACTTCCTCGTAATACGAGCGGTTAAAGATGCCGATATTGCCTCTTTCCGGCAGGGCCTTGAAGCATCTCCACATAAAGTCATGGGCAAGTTCTTCTTCAGACGGGGCTTTAAAACTCTTAACCTGGCAACCCTGTGGATTAACCCCGGCCATTACATGCTTGATCACTCCATCCTTGCCGGCGGCATCCATGGCTTGCAGTATGATCAACACCCCATGCCTGCCCCTGGCATATAGCATACTCTGTAATTCTCTCAAGCGTTTAATGCCTGCTTCAAAATCAGGAGTGCTGTCCGATTTTGAATTGTATTTTCCGGTGAAGTCCGTATCATAATTTACCAATGCTTTGCCGGAATCGTAACGAAAGGTGGTTATATAGTCCATATTCGTTTAATTTTTTTCAATGAAATTTCCCTTTATTCCAAAAATATAAAAATTAGTTTTATAAATTGATATATAAAAACCACTCTGACTGTAATTTGATAAAAAATGGGATTCACTTATCAATTTGGTCATATTATAATTATTTTTGTGGGAGAATTTAAAGCACCGTAAAAAACTTATCAATGTCTTTTATAAACTCCGTATTATCATGGTTTTTTAAAAACCGCATCAGCCAGATTGAACATTTTAAAGATAACCCCATAGAAGTTCAAAATGAATTGCTGATGAAGCTGGTGTCTTCATCCAGCCAAACCGAATTTGGCAAAAAATTCGGATTTGAGACCATAAAAAGTTACGAGGACTTTGCCAAACAGGTTCCTTTGCAGGATTATGAAGATGTAAAACCTTACATCGACCGCATGCTTAAAGGAGAATCCAACATTATATGGCCCAGCGAAGTAAAATGGTTTGCCAAATCTTCGGGTACCACCAGTGAAAGGAGCAAGTTTATTCCTTTGAGCAGTGAGTCGCTTGAAGACTGCCACTATAAGGCCGGCAAGGATGTGCTGTCCATATACTGTCATAACCATCCCGATAGCATGATCTTCGACGGAAAAGGTTTGGTAATTGGAGGCAGTCATAAGGTTAGTGAATTCAGCAATAAAACTTATTTCGGAGACCTTTCGGCCGTGCTGTTGCAGAACTTCCCTTTCTGGGGGGAGTTTTTGCGCACCCCCGACCTGGAACTCGCCCTGCTGGACGACTGGGAGTTGAAGCTGGACAAGATTGCCCATGCCACCTATAAGGAAAATGTAACCAACATCAGCGGAGTTCCCTCATGGAACCTTTTGCTGTTAAAAAAGATCCTGGAAATTACCGGCAGATCCAACATCCTGGAAGTCTGGCCAAACCTCGAGCTTTTTATTCACGGTGGGGTGAGCTTTGTTCCTTACCGGGAACAATTCGAAAAAATCATCCCTTCCGATAAAATGAATTACCTGGAAACCTATAATGCTTCCGAGGGTTTCTTCGGTATACAGGATGTTCCGGGAGCTTCAGAAATGCTTTTGATGCTTGATTACGGGATATTTTACGAGTTCATTCCCATGGAAGACCTGGAAGCATCCAAACCCCGCATTGTACAGCTGCAGAATGTTGAAAAGGATGTGAGTTATGCCATGGTTATTACAACCAACGGAGGGTTATGGAGGTACATGATTGGGGATACCATCCGCTTTACCAGTATTTCTCCATACCGAATCGCTATTTCCGGACGTACAAAAAACTTTATCAATGCCTTTGGTGAAGAGGTGGTTATTGATAATGCCGAAAAAGCCCTGGACGCAGCCTGCAATGCCACCAAAGCAGTTATCAGTGAGTATACGGCTGCCCCCATTTACCTCAACGATAACGGAGCAGCAGCTCACGAGTACCTGATTGAGTTTGAGGCAGAACCCGACAACCTGGACAGGTTTGCAGAAATCCTTGACCAGGAATTGAAATCCCTGAATTCGGACTATGAAGCCAAACGGTCTGCCGACCTGATGCTCAAACTGCCTAAAGTAACCAGTGTTCCCAGAAAAACCTTTTACAAATGGCTGAAGTCGAAAGGAAAAATCGGGGGACAGAACAAGGTTCCAAGGCTTTACAACAACAGGAAGTATGTGGATGAGATTCTGAAGTTTGTCAATCAATAATTATCCGAGTGCATTACAAGGTAATTACCGGTTTCCTTTTGTTTATTTTTTTGTTGCCTGTTCATCATTCCATTTCTGCTCAAATTACACTGAAGCAAACCATTAGGGATGAAGCCAGCATGGTAATGGCCGATCCCCTTGGCAATATTTACTGGGTAAACAAAGGAAGCCTCACCAAATATGATCCGGCAAAAAAAACCACCACCCATTATACCAACCGGCGCTTCGGAGATATTTCCATGGCCGACGTGTCCGACCCCCTGAACATTATCCTTTATTTCCGGGATTTCGGTGAGGTCATTTTACTTGACAATCACCTCAGTGTAAAAGATCCGGGGCGCTCTTCAGCTGATGTTTTTGTTGCCGAAGAACCCTCCCTGGTCTGTGCTTCCAGGCAGGAAGGATTCTGGGCTTATTTTCCATTAAGCACCAGGCTGAAGCGGTATGACTTCCGTTTTGAAGTAACGGCCAGAAGCCCGGTAATCCAGCAACTTTTGCCCGGCCTGGAAGAGCCCGTATTTATGACCGAAAGCCGCAACAGGGTTTACCTTTCAGACTATTATACCGGGGTGGCCGTTTTTGATAAATTCGGCGACTACCTTTTTCTCATCAACCTCACGGGCCTTACACGTTTTCAGGTTCTGGACAACGCCCTGGTTTATCTTAAAAACGACAAATTAAAGATATTTGATTTTCTTCTTGAAGAGGAAAATGTATTTTTGTTACCTGAAACCGGAGTGAAATCTGCATGGGTACAAGGGAAAAAATTGATATTGCTCAATCCTGAAGGCATTCATATATACGAGCTGAGCCAAAAAATTGTGCCCTGACAGCATTTAAATATTCACCACAAAAACACCATTCTATGCATATTGCCATTGCGGGAAATATCGGATCAGGAAAGACCACTCTTGCCGGTTTGCTTTCAAAACACTATAAGTGGGAAGCCCATTACGAAGATGTTGAAACCAACCCCTACCTTAACAACTTTTATGAAGACATGCAGCGCTGGTCCTTCAACCTGCAGATCTATTTTCTCAACAGCCGGTTTCGTCAGATCGTTGATATCAGAAAGGGCGAAAAAACCGTTATACAGGACCGCACCATTTATGAAGATGCTTATATTTTTGCCCCAAACCTCCATGCTATGGGGCTGATGGCCTCCCGTGATTACAACAATTACTCCAGCCTTTTTGAGCTCATGAGTTCTTTCATTCAACCGCCAGACCTGCTAATTTACCTGAAAGCCAGCGTGCCAACCCTGGTAAATCAAATCCAGAAAAGAGGACGGGAATACGAAAATTCCATTCGCCTTGATTATCTTAAAAGACTGAATGAGCGATATGAAGAATGGATCAACGGGTATGAACTTGGCAAACTGCTTGTTGTAAATGTGGATCACATTAAATTCAGCGAAAACCAGGAAGACCTGGGTCATGTGATCCAAAAAATAGATGCAGAAATCCACGGCCTGTTTTAATATTCCTTTTCATGAAATTTATTGGCATCATTCCGGCACGTTATGCATCCACCAGGTTTCCGGGAAAACCACTGGCAGATATCAGTGGAAAAAGCATGATCCGGCGGGTGGTTGAGCAGGCAAACAAATGCAAGGTGTTGTCGATGGTAGTGGTTGCCACCGACGACGAGAGGATCTTCCAACATGTGCAACAGTTTGGTAAAGCCGTAATGACCGCCACACATCACCCCTCGGGCACCGACCGCTGCCTTGAAGCCGCAGAAATACTCAACAGTACCGGACAATTCCCTGTTTCCGAACAGGATGTGATCATCAACATACAGGGAGATGAACCATTTATTTCTCCGGCCCAGATAGAATTGCTGGCCGGGATTTTTTCCAATCCGGACTGTAATATTGCCACACTCGTAAAAAAAATCGATGATCCGGGAGAGCTGTTTAACCCCAATGTGGTGAAGGTTGTAACCGGTAAAAACGGCAATGCCCTTTACTTCAGCCGGTCGCCCATTCCTTATGTGCGCAATAAACCGGAAAACCAATGGACAGATTCCGCCACATTTTATAAACACATTGGCATGTACGGCTACAAAATGGGCACCTTAAAAAAAATAACCGCATTGCCTCCCTCCCGCCTCGAAACTGCCGAATCTCTTGAGCAACTGCGCTGGCTTGGCAGCCGGTTCCCAATATATACGGAAGAAACATCGGAGCAAAGTTTTTCGGTTGACACCCCGGAAGATCTGGAAAAAATCCCCGATAATCTTTTTTAGTTATTAACATCCTGTATTTATTTTTTTAACACATA